>CAZBKV010000025.1:7433-14166 GCA_964492575.1 uncultured Verrucomicrobiota bacterium
CTCTACGACCGGGGTTTTCCCGGTTCCTCCAACAGTTAGATTTCCCACCGCAATCACTTGCACCCCCAAAGTCGTGTCCCGGAACAAACGTAGATCATAAAGCAAACGTCGCAGCTTAATCACCAAAAGGAAGATGCGGGATAGGATGTAAAGGGTGGAGCGTAAAAGAGCCGCTCGTTTCCCATGACGCCGTTCAAAGATGACGTCCAGGGCAAACGTTTCCAGCGACTCGATCCATGCCTGGATTCGCTCCCGCATCGCCTCCTATTGACACTTTGCCAAACTGTTTTTGCCTTCGACAAGGGGCGCTCGCCAGCTCTTCCCTGCTTTCCCCCAAGCCCCAGAAGAAGGAAGCATTGGGTTCTTCATGCAACCGCTCGAAAGATTACAGCCGGAGGAAAGTTCGGCAGAAGGAACTTCACAATTCGCACCTCAGGGAACAATTGTTTCAGCAGTCGGCAGTATCGTCTCCCTTTTGGTAACAGTGGGGTAAAAAAGTAACTGTAAGTAGTAAAGGTGCTACCCGGTCGCATCGATTCTCGGACCACACGCATGATTCGATCCTGAACCTCTTCCGTCATGGATCCCCAAGGCAACCCACTAATCACCACATCGGCATGTTCCACCCCGTGGCGGGCCAGTAAATCTTTCATCCGTTCTGCAGAATCGTGATAAACTACCAGGCGGGGCCATCGTTTCCGTAAAACCTCCACGGCCAAAGAATCCAACTCAATGGCAATGTAGAGGGCATCAGGAGAAAGATGGGGTAAGACATACTTTGTGATCGCCCCTGTTCCTGGTCCTAATTCCACAACCACTTTTGCAGAGGCAAGATTATGCTGCTCTGCCACAGCCCGAGCTAAATATCGGGAGCTGGGCAACACGCTACCGACCGTGGTAGGAGATCGTAAGAAAGTCCTCAAAAAAATCAGACTCTCTTCGAGCGCAGAACGCGGCGCCCGAATTTCTTTTCTTTTCGATCCTTTCTGCCCACGGGTTAAACCGATCGTGTGCTGGTTCCTTTCTTGTTTTGGATCGATCGATCCTGTTGGATCCAAATGCCCCTTCATCTTTGACGATATACCTCTGTTTCCGAGACTTCAGCCTCCCTACGGTCAACTCCCAATCCCTCCACCGGCATCCTTTCCCCTCCGGCCAACTTCTTCTTTTTGAGTACCCAAGAAGAGGCTGAAACGAAAGGTCTTTTGTGAACTTTACGCTACTTTCGAAATGTGATCGAACAAGAATCTCTTCTCCTCCCTCCGTTTGCTTGGGAACAAACTTGACCAGCACCTCGATCAGCACAACTGTTGTTGTAGTTAACTCCACAAAACAAAAAAACAGGGGGATGGATCAATGAAATACACACGACGTCAATTCCTGCAACAGGCCGCCGTTGCCAGTGTTGCGGCGGGGACTCTTCAGGTTCATCCGCAAGAGGTCTTCCGCAAATACAGAACGGCTCTGATCGGATGTGGCTGGTGGGGAAAAAACATCCTGCGCGAGGCCATCGCTTCCAAGAAGGTCCGAATTACTGCGCTTTGTGACGTAGATCGAACTCAGGCCCAAAGCGCTCGCGAGATGGTCCACGAACAGACCGGGGACCTTCCTAATCTCTATGAAGACTATCGGGAGCTGCTGCAGCGAGAGCGACCGGAAATCGTTATTGTCGCGACCCCCGATCATTGGCACCCTCTCATCACCATTCACGCCGTCCAAGCCGGAGCCCACGTCTACGTCGAAAAACCGATCTCTCATACCATCATCGAAGGACAAGCCATGGTCCGGGCAGCTCGAAAGTACGGCCGCATCGTTCAGGTAGGACTCCACCGTCGAGTCTCCCCCCATAACATCTCCGGAATACAATTTCTTCGCTCCGGCAAGGTGGGGAAGATCGGCTATGTTCGAGCCTTTGTTTGCTCTACCGGCGTTCGAGGTCCTGAACAACCTACCCCTAACGAAGAACCTCCCAAAGGGCTCAACTGGGATCTTTGGTGCGGACCGGCTCCCTTCCGGCCGTTCAACCGCAAGATTCATCCGAAAGGCTTTCGCCAATTTCTGGATTATGCCAATGGAACCCTGGGAGATTGGGGGGTCCATTGGCTGGACCAGATCCTCTGGTGGGCTGGAGATGTGAGCCCACGTCGAATCTATTCCACCGGAGGCCGTCCGATCAAAGGTCTTCCTATCAACCTTCCCGATGCTCAGACCACCGATGCCCCGGATTCTCAAGTAGCGGTCTACGAATTTGAATCTTTCACCGTCGAATGGGAGCATCGGCTTTATGCCGGCAATCCGAATGAGAAGGGGGAAAATGTCGGGGTTTACTTCTACGGCACCAAAGGGGTCTTCCATATGGGTTGGCGGACCGGCTGGACCTTCTATCCGGCCCGCAAATCCCAATCGGTCATCCATCAGCCGGCCCAACTCCATCAACCCAATAACCAAAACATTCGAGAGCTGTGGGCCGACTTCCTGGATGCGATTCAAAACGATCGACTGCCGGTCTGCGATATCGAGGTGGGGTATCGGGCGACCCTCCTTTGCTTGCTCGGGATGCTCTCCTTGAAGATCGGCCGCAGCATCGAATGGGATGCAGAACACGAACGGATTGTCGGCGATGAATACGCCAATCTCTTCCTACGTCGTGAATACCGGTCCGGCTATCAGTATCCGGATCCAGATCTCGTTTAGGCTCCCGGATTTCTAAAACGCTTCTCTTTGCCAAGGGATAAGACTCCAAACCGCAGCCGGAGAAGATGATTTCTCCGGCTTCCTTCTTGTCACCGTCTCCAAACGACTCCAATAATCCCCAACGATGCTGGACATTCGACTCATCCGACAAAAACCAGACTGGGTCAAAGAGCGATTGGCGACACGGGGCGACGGCGTCGAATCCCGAATCGATGAGATTTTGCAACTGGATCAACAACGCCGGAAATGGCTCTCTGAAGCTGAGTCCCTCCAAGCTCAACGGAAACGTGTCTCCAAGGAGATCGGTGCCCTGATGGCTCAAGGGAAAAAAGAGGAGGCCGAGGCACGGAAGGCCGAGGGACGTCGCCTGGGCGATCAGGTGGAAGAACTCAATCGTCGGGTTCGGGAATTAGAGGAGCGACAGCAGGAACTGATGGCTTGGATCCCGAACCTTCCGCATGAGAGCGTGCCGATCGGTCCGGATGCCTCCGGAAATGTCGTCGTCCGGCAATGGGGACAGCCCCCTTCATTCTCTTTTGAACCCAGGACCCATATTGAACTGTGTGAGTCGCTTGGGCTGATCGACTTTCGTCGTGGCGCTAAGATTACGGGGAGCGGCTTTGTCCTTTTCACCAATTGGGGCGCTCGTCTGGAACGGGCCTTGATTCAATTCATGCTCGATCTCCACACTCAAGAGCATGGATATATCGAGGTTAGCCCACCGTACATCATCCATCGCCATTGCATGTTTGGGGTGGGACAATTCCCGAAATTCGAAGATCAGGCCTACGCGGTTCAGGAGGGGCTGGACCAAAGCACGCTGGGCAAATGGTATCTTCTGCCCACAGCTGAGGCCCCGGTTGCCAACATCCATCGGGAGGAGATCCTTCGCGAGGAGGACCTGCCTCGATGTTACGTGGCTTACAGTCCTTGTTTTCGAGCTGAGGCAGGGGCTGCAGGAGTCGGAACCCGCGGGTTGATCCGTGTGCATCAATTCGACAAGGTCGAACTCATCCGCGTGGTCCATCCCGACCGCGGATATGAAGAGCTGGAACGGATGGTCCAGCATGCCGAAGCCGTGCTTCAGCGGTTGGGGCTTCACTATCGAGTGGTCCTCCTCTGTACCGGCGATTTAGGGTTCGCCAGTGCCAAGACCTATGACATCGAAGTCTGGGCACCGGGTCAGAAGGAATATTTGGAAGTCTCCAGTTGCTCGAACTGTGAGGACTTTCAGGCAAGACGAATGGCCTTGCGATTTAAGGACCGGGCAACCAAACAGAACCGTTTTCCCCATGTCCTTAACGGTAGCGGCGTCGCCTTAGCCCGGTTGTTCGTGGCCTTGGTGGAAACCTACCAACAACCGGACGGGTCGGTGGTCATTCCGGAAGCCTTACGTCCTTATTTAGGCATCGAGCGAATCACCCCATCTTCCTCGTCCTAACCTTACCCTTGTTTTTCACAACAAATCTAAACCCCATTCCATATGCGGATTCTTATTGCAGCAAGTGAAGTCCTTCCTTTTTCCAAGACCGGCGGGCTGGCCGATATGACCGGCTCACTCGCCAAATATCTAGCCAAAAACGGACACCAGGTCACTATCGTCACACCTTTTTATCAATGTGTGCGGCAATCTACGCAGTTGCCGGAACTAGAACCGGATCCGGACCCCATCCGACTCCCCTTGGGAAACTCCATTGTGGAAGGCCGAATCCTTCGAGCCCGACTCAGCGGCCGACTTCAAGTCTGTTTTGTCGAACAAGAGCACTTTTACAATCGACCAGGGCTCTACAATGAACAAATCGGCCCTCTCCGCCAGTCGTATCCGGATAACACCGAACGATTCCTCTTCCTCTGCAAAGCCACCGTCGCTCTAGCCCGACAAACCACTCCCCCTTTCGACATTGTCCATCTTCACGACTGGCAAACCGCGCCTACCGCTCTCCTCATTCGCCATGCTTCTTGGTATGACGGATGGTATAAAGCCCCTAAGACCGTCCTCACGATTCATAACATCACCTTTCAAGGTCGAGATTCCGCTTCCAAGTACAAACTCCTCAATCTCCCTTCCTACTACTTCCATCCGGATGGGGTAGAGTTCTACGGAGATCTGAATTTGCTGAAAGCGGGAATCGTTTTTGCCGACGTCCTGATCACCGTCAGTCCTTCCTATGCGCGGGAAATTCTCTCTCCGGAGTACGGAGCCGGATTGGACGGGGTATTGCGTCACCGCGAAAAAGCCCTCTTCGGCATCCTCAACGGCATCGATCCGGAAGTCTGGAAAACCCAAGGGAACCCTTACCTGCCCTACTCGTACGATGCCCAAAACCTGGAAGGAAAACGCCAGATCAAACGCCTTCTCCAACACGAATTCGGCCTGCCCCAAGAGCTGGATATCCCCCTATTTGGTACGGTCACACGAATGGAAATCCACAAAGGGGTCGACTTAACCCTCGAGACCCTCCCCAACCTCCTCGACTTACCCTGGCAATATATCTTGCTAGGAACCGGTGATCCGGTTCTTGTGGCCCAAGCCCAAGAACTCGCCAGGCGGTACCCCCACCGCATTGCTTTTCGAAACACTTACGACGAATCTCTGGCCCACCGAATCGTCGCAGGAGCCGACTTCTACATCATGCCTTCCCGATACGAACCCTGTGGACTGAATCAAATGTATGCCATGCATTACGGCACCGTACCGATTGTTCACGCCACCGGCGGGTTGGCCGACTCAGTCGTCGATGAAACCGAAGATCCTCAACGTGCCACAGGAATCAAATTCACAGAACCTACTCCGGAGGGTCTGGAGGAAGCTTTACGAGAGGCCTATCGACTGTACCGAAATCCGGAAAAACTCCGAGCTTATCAAATTCGAGGGATGAGTCAGGACTTCAGCTGGCGAAAGGTAGCTAAAGAATACACTGCCCTCTTCCGTTCCATTCTCGGCCGCTAAATCATTCCTTCCTTGCAGGCAGCCTTCTCTGCTTAGAAATCCGGTCCTCTGAAAAGATCAACCTCTCTTCCCTTAAGAAGGGGAAAGAGGCAAAGAAGCTTTCCGTTTTACCCGATTCGAGCGCGCTACAGCGGTTCGACTCTGTCGCGCCCGCTCTTTGACCTGCACGCTTCGAATCTTTCGCATCCGAAGACCTTTCAGCTTGCTTTTCATATCTTTTCCCTCTTTTTCCCTTTGATCCTCTGTCAAGGCCTTGGCCGAAAAGGAAAAGGCCTTTTGGGGAGTTTTTGGCTCTTTAATAGCCCTGCATCTTGGCGGGCATCATCTGCTGGGATGGCAACGGCGCCGTCGCATGTTCTTGCAGCCAATAGACATCCGGATTATGCGGGGAAGGCATTCCCATCCGGATCGTGGTGGTTCGTGCCATTGTTGGGGGTGTTGTGCGTGGATCTTTCCACTTTTTCACGATAGCATGACCATCTGCGAAAACCACACCGGCTCCGTTCTCATGGTAGGCGGCCGGATAATCCACAATCTGCGCCATCATTCCCCGCGCCGCCATGTTGACCACAAACATCCCGTCGTTAATGCTATCGAAACGTTCGTCAATAATGATCCATAACTCCGAAGGGGACGGATCCCACATATCCGAAATCTTGCGATAAACTCGGTAACCCTGCTTCTCAATCGGCTCTTTCCCTGCATAATTCATCCAGCAATTCATCGAAACACTCCGGACACGTTTGTAGTCTTTCCCATTGATCCGCACAAAACTCGGATCCGAGGGACAACGGAAGATCTTCGGATTCCCCACATAGGGACCAATCTGGGAGTAGCGTGGATCGGTCAGATAGAGAATATTAGTGTTATCAGGGCTACTACTCAAATCCAGCCAACCGGAAATCCAACGATCCGGCCCGGCAAACGCTCCGGGTTTGACCGCCGGTAACCAACCGGAATGATCGTCTGAATACATTGACCAGGCGATTTGCAACTGCTGCAAGTTATGCAGGCAGGTGATGGCTTGGGCTCGCTTTCGAGAGTGAGAGAGGATGGGTAACGTAATAAGGAAGAGAATAATAACAATAG
>CAZBKV010000026.1:0-4823 GCA_964492575.1 uncultured Verrucomicrobiota bacterium
AAAACGCTATTTCTCTCCTCAAGGGAAACCTTGGGGAGATTTTCTTTGGAATCTACAAAGAACGGATTAAGGAGGGGGGAAAGCAAAAAGAATAGGACCTTCCAGACCGCCCTAATTTCATTTCTTCGGCCTGAGACGTTGAAGACCACCCCCCAACCTATCCCTCCAAATGGCCCTCGGAATACCAGGAAAGGCGTGAGAGTTTATCCTTAATCGCTACCAAATTATCCATTTTCTTCCGCGCGCTGAAAACATCGTGCCCTACCCTAAAAATTTCTTCCCTACGTTATGGAGACAATCATTTGCCCGGCCAAGGACATTCTTCGTCAAGGCTGGATCTGGTAGATCTTTTCCGGCGGGAGATTGGTGGTGGTCCAATATTTTTTCGGGCCGCCGTAGTAAGGGTAGGCTTCCCAACGTTCCCAACCGCCCAGGACCCGGAGATCTCCTGTGGCCCGGAGCTCATCCATCATTCGTTTCGAGAGCTCTGCCCGCACCTTGGCATAACGGGGATCATAGGCCACGTTCAGGATCTCAAAGGGATCGTTCCGCAGATCGTAGAGCTCCTCGGCCGGGCGTTTGTCAAAGGCGAGATGGAAGTAGACGCGGATATAGGGATCGTTGCGATGTTCAACGAGGAACTGTTTGGTAGGGCCATTATCGCAGTCGGCGAAGGTTTTTCCTCGATGCGCAATGCCTGGGACGCCGGCCGGCCAGCGTTGGGGCATAAAGTTGCGGATGTAGAGGAAGTCTTTCGTGCGGATAGCACGACACGGGTAACCTCCCAGGTTTCCCGGTTCTTGAGCGGGGACGTGGCGTTCTTTTCCGGTCAGGACATGGTCTCGAGTAGGATCGATCCAGCCCTGTTTTTCGGACAGCAAGATAGGAAGCAGGCTTTTGCCGGTCATTTCCGCTGGAGGTTTCAGGCCGGCAAGTTCAAGGAAGGTGGGAGCAAGATCCTGGAGGCTAACGAAGTCTTTCACGACTCGACCTCCTGGGAAGCGTTTGGGAAACCAGATGACCAGAGGAACATGGGTTCCAGCATCATAGAGGTTGCTTTTGGCTCGGGGGAAGGGGAAGCCATTATCGCCGGTCACTACGATGACGGTATTGTCCAGTTCCCCGGCTTGGCGAAGCAGCTCAATGGCTTGGCCGACTTCGCGATCGAATCGTTCGACTTCAAATCCGTAATCTGCGATGTCAATACGAACGATTTCATTATCCGGGAGAAAAGGGGGAACCTGAATCTTGTTCAAATCGATTCCAGCCCGAATCCCTGACTTCCATCGATAAGGACGGTGAGGATCGGAGCTTCCGAACCAAAAGCAGAAGGGTCGGTTTTTGGGGCGTTTTTTCAGAAAGTCGGCAAAGTTTTTGAAGGCCGGTCCGGTGGGGTCTTGGGTTCGACCGCCGGGTTGGAGTCGGCCAGGTCCCCAGGCCTTCCGCCAATGGCCGATAAAGTAGCCATGGGCCTGGAGGATTTCCGGATAGGTAGGATAACAGGCCCGGAGAGTGCTCCATAGGTTCACATTTTCTTCCAGCCGCCAGTGCCATTGACCGGTTAGGATCGAGCCGCGGGATGGGGTGCAGGAAGGGGCGGTGACAAAGGCGTTAGCAAAGAGGACCCCTTGCCGGGCCAGATGATCGAAAGTTGGGGTACGGATTGCCTGCTCGCCATAAGCTCCGGCATGCGGCCATCCCCAATCATCTGCTACGGCAATAAGGATATTGGGGGGAGAAGCTTGGACAGAAAGAAAAAGGAATGGAGCAAGAGCCAAGCAGAGTGTCTCCCAAAGCCTCCTTGGGTATCGTTTTACAAAGCGGCGCATCAAAACAAGAATAATTTGAGGGTTCTCTGGAAGTCAAGGATTCTTATTTTCAAGGAAAGGAACAGACAACACTTGTCCATGTGGGGAGGTGACATAGGATAGGGATGAGGGAGGAAACGATGAGTATTGAGTCAATACAAGAACAGTCGGTCTCTCGGGCGATTGCAGCAGGGTATTTGGAGAAGATTCAACGGGCCATTGAATCGGATGTGGCCGTGGTTGGGTCTGGGCCTGCGGGATTGGTGGCAGCGGGGCGATTAGCGAGGGCGGGATTTTCGGTAACGATATTTGAGAAACGGCTCAGTCCAGGTGGAGGGATTTGGGGCGGGAGTATTGGATGGAACGAAGTAGTGGTGGAGAAGACGTCCTTATCGATATTGGAAGAAGCAGGAATTCGTTATCGGGAGGCAGAGACACCGGGTTTGTATCTGGTAGATGCAGCGGAGTTGGCTTGCGGTCTTATGGTCTGGGCCTTGCGCGGAGGGACCACGTTTTTGAATCTGATGGAGATTGAGGATTTGTGTGTAAAACAAGGTCGTGTGGTCGGAGTGGTGGGAAATCGGTCGGTCCTTCATACGACGGTCCCGATGGATCCGATGGCCTTTACCAGTCGGGCTGTGGTGGATGCGACCGGCCATGAGGCCTGTTTGGTGCAACGGTTGCGTCAGCGTCGGTTGTTAAAAGATCTGCCCGAAGTGCCGGGGGATGGACCGATGGATGTTCCGGCCGCAGAGCAATTTGTGGTCGAACGGGTCTGTGAGATTTATCCAGGCCTGTGGATCGCGGGGATGAGTGTCTGCGCCTCCTTTGGGGGACCTCGGATGGGGCCGATCTTTGGAGGGATGCTCCTTTCTGGAGCGCGGGTTGCTGAGCTGATCGAAAAGAGCCTTCGTTCGAATGGATAAGGATTTGTCAGGAAAAAACTTCGATTCTTTGCAGAACGGACAGCAGGAGGCTCCCCCCAGGCATGCGGAGGAGCCTCGGTTTGTGGTCATTGGGATCGATGGAAAAACCTATGGCCCGGTTCCGGCTCAGCGGGTTCGGGAGTGGATTCTGGATCATCGGGTTCATGGGGCCACATTGGCTCGAAAGGAAGACTCAGAGTTATGGCGACCGGTCCGAGAGTTTCCGGAGTTTCGAGAGGCACTGGAGAGAGCCTATGGAGAGCAAAGAGAACCCCCTCCTGTACCACTCGATGAATCGCCAAAGAGGGAAGAAGAGGGGACCGAGACACGATTTGTTCTCGATCCAGAGGCGAAACTCTCTTTATGGAATGTATTGGGTCAATCGTGGGCTGTATGGATATCTCATCCCTTCTTACTGGGAGGTGCTTGCTTCGTGGTATGGTTCCTCCAATTAGCTGTTCAGCCAATGGGGTTTTTAGGAGGAACGATTGAATTACTTCTTACCGGTCCTTTGTACGGGGGATTGTATCTTTTGATTTTGGAGGTGATTCGTTCTCGAAAGGCGAACCTTTTCCTTCTTTTTACGGGGTTTCAGCGAAATGGAATGGCATTGATTTTGACCTTCCTTGTGATTGACGTTCTTACGAAGGTAGGATTGTTATTAGTTCTTCCTGGAATTGTCTGGTGGATTTTTTCGATCTTTGCCCTGGTTATTGTAGCTGACAAAGGATGTCTATGGACAGAGGGGATCCAGCAGAGTCTTTCTTTGGTTTCGAAGCGGTTTTGGACGATGACCGGATTGGTTCTTTTGGCTTTCCTTCCCCTTTTTACCTACACAGTGTATGAAACAGTTGTTCTTATTCGAGAGATTCATGCTTATACGCAGGGGGTAGGTTCGCTGGATAAAGAAGCGATTCAGGGATTGATGGAGCAGATCCGGGGGCCTTTTGTGCGAATGGAGCTGATCCGTCAATTCGTCCGTCTAGTCAATATGCCGTTTGCCTTTACGGCGATTGCTTCGGCGTACTGGGCTTTGCATAGACCGATAAAGGAGAGCCTGGATCGAGGGGAAGCTTGAGTGAGAATCAGAAAGGAACCTCGGAGGAGTCTGAGGGGCTACGAGGTTAAAAAGGAAGGGGGAGGTTTTAGAAAACCCTCCCCCCTCTTTGTTTATGGAGGGTAGGATGGAGCAGTGGCAAGGAGCCGGGGCGTGGAAGGAAACCTTATTGGGTTTCCCCGCCGTTGCCACCAAACTTGCGGGACGCTAGGTATTGATAGAACTCCCAGCGTTGTCGGGCCTCCCGCTCGGCTTCTTCGAAGAGTTTCTTGGCCATCTCCGGTCGAGACCGGGCTAGCATGCGGAAGCGGTTCTCCGAGAGGAGGTATTCCTGGAACTGGATCTTAGCGGCTGGCGAATCGAGCTGGAGCGGGTTTTCGCCTCGAGCCGCGCGGCGTGGATCGTAACGGTAGAGGAGCCAACGTCCGCTTTCCACTGCTGCCTTCTGTTGACGGGCCCCATGGGCCATATTGATGCCGTGAGCGATACAGTGAGCGTAGGCAATGATCAAGGAAGGCCCAGGATAAGATTCGGCCTCTACAAAGGCCCGAAGACATTGTTCGTCCTTGGCTCCGATGGCCACGCTGGCTACGTACACATGCCCGTACGTCATCGCCATCAGTCCAAGGTCTTTCTTAGCCATCGGTTTGCCCCCCGCAGCGAATTTGGCTACAGCACCTTTCGGGGTGGCCTTGGACATCTGACCGCCAGTGTTGGAGTAGACCTCGGTGTCGAGGACGAGGATATTGACGTCTCGATTCATAGCGAGGACGTGGTCCAGGCCACCGTAGCCGATGTCGTAGGCCCAACCGTCTCCACCAACGATCCAAACACTCTTCTTCACCAGGACATCGGCGATGGGGAGAAGGCGTTTGGCGGCTGGATGATCGATTTTAGCCAGTTTTTCCTTTAAGGCTGCGACCCGTTCTCGTTGGGCATAGATTTCTGCTTCGGTCGTTTGCGGGGATTCGAGCAGTTCTTTCACGAAGTCGTCGCCTAATTGAGGAGCGAGCTCGTGGAGGAGATCGGCAG
>CAZBKV010000026.1:4908-13880 GCA_964492575.1 uncultured Verrucomicrobiota bacterium
TATCGAGCGAGAGACGGAATCCGAGGCCGAACTCGGCGTTGTCTTCGAACAGCGAGTTCGCCCAGCTCGGTCCGCGGCCTTCGCTGTTTACGGAGTAAGGTGTGGTGGGGAGGTTCCCTCCATAGATGGAGCTGCATCCAGTGGCGTTTGCGATAATTGCTCGATCTCCGAAGAGCTGAGTTAGCATTTTTATGTAAGGGGTTTCGCCGCAACCGGCACAGGCTCCGGAGAACTCGAATAACGGCCGCATGACTTGTTGTTGGCGGAGTTGGTCGACGCGGATTCGGCGTCGATCCAGATCGGGGATTGTCTCGAAGAACTCCCAGTATTGCACTTCCCGATCGTGGATGGGAGTGGCGGGTTCCATATTGAGGGCTTTTTTGTCTGGCTGTTGTCGATTTTTCATGGGGCAGACATCGACGCAGAGTGTGCAGCCGGTGCAGTCTTCTGGCGAGACCTGAATTGTTATCATCATCCCCTTCCAATCCGGATGGCGGGCCGGAGCGCTCCGGAATCCTTCGGGGGCCTTCTCCAGGTAGGAAGGATCATAGACCTTGGCGCGCAGGCAAGCATGGGGACAGATAGCGATACACTTGAGGCATTGGATGCAGATCTTCGGATCCCAAATCGGAATTTCAAGTGCGAGGTTACGCTTTTCGTACCGGGCCGTAGCGGTGGGGAAGGTCCCGTCCGGCTCAAAGGCACTGACCGGGATTTCATCTCCTCGGCCTACAAGGATAGCCCCCAGCACGTTTCGCACATACTCTGGAGCCCGAGGATCCAGAGGCGGTCGGAAGTCCTTAGTGCTGGTGACGCGATCGGGAACCTTGACCTCGTGAAGATTGGCCAAGGCTTGGTCTACGGCGTTGATGTTCTTTTGGACGACGTCTTCTCCCTTCCGGCCATAGGTCTTGCGGATGGCCTTTTTGATTTCTTCAATCGCTCGTTCCTTGGGAAGGATCCCTGCCAGAGCGAAGAAGCAGGTTTGCATGATGGTGTTGATCCGGCCGCCCATTCCGGTCTCACGGGCCACACGGGTCGCGTCGATGACAAAGAAGCGGGCCTTCTTTTGAACGAGTTCTTCTTGGATCGGGCGAGGCAGGTGATCCCAGACCTCATCTGGCCCATAAGGCGAGTTCAAGAGGAAGGTTCCTCCGGGAACGAGGGGCTTTGCTACGTTATACCGTTCCAGGAAGACAGGTTGGTGGCAGGCCACGAAGTTGGCCTTAGAGATGAGGTAGGTAGAGCGAATCGGGCGAGGTCCGAACCGGAGGTGGGAGATCGTCATAGACCCCGACTTTCGGGAGTCATAGACGAAGTAACCCTGTGCATAGTTGTCTGTCTCTTCGCCGATGATCTTGATAGAGTTTTTGTTTGCTCCTACGGTGCCGTCCGAGCCCAAGCCGTAGAAGACCGCACGGATAACGTCATCTGGTTCGATAGAGAAGTTCGGATCAAATTCCAGACTCGTATGCGTGACATCGTCATGAATGCCGACGGTGAAGTGGTCTTTGGGATTTTCGCTGGCCAGATTGTCAAAGACGGCCTTCACCATAGCCGGAGTGAATTCCTTAGAGGAGAGGCCATAACGGCCCCCATAGACCTTGGGTACGGTCTGCCAAGGAGCAAAGCCCTTTTGCACGGCCTGTTGGATGGCATTAGAGACGTCGAGGTAGAGCGGTTCCCCTTCACTACCAGGTTCCTTGGTCCGGTCCAGGACGGCAATGGCTTTGACAGTAGTGGGAAGAGTTTTAACGAATCGTTCGACGTCGAAGGGCCGATAGAGGCGAACTTTGATGACACCTACCTTGTAGCCGTGTTGGTTGAGGTATTCGACCGTTTCATGGGCTGTCTCACAACCGGATCCCATCAGCACAATCACATATTCCGCGTCCGGAACTCCCACATAATCGAAGAGGTTGTAACGGCGACCGGTCAGCTCCGCAAACCGGTCCATGACCTTCTGCGTGATATCCGGACAAGCCAGGTAGAAGGGATTGCAGCGTTCACGCACTTGGAAGAAGTGATCCGGGTTTTGGGCGGTCCCGCGTAATTTAGGCCTCTCCGGAGAGAGGGCACGCTCCCGATGTTCTCGGATTCGTTCTTCGTTAATAAGGGCCCGCATCTGATCGTCAGTCAATACCTCAATCTTTTGGACCTCATGAGAAGTCCGGAAGCCGTCGAAGAAGTGGACGAAGGGGACACGAGATTCGTAGGTTGCCGCTTGGGCGATCAGAGCGAAGTCATGGGCTTCCTGAACCGAAGCGGCGCTCAGAAGCGCAAAGCCGGTGCTTCGAGTAGCCATCACGTCGCTGTGGTCTCCAAAGATCGACAGCGCGTGCGTGGCCACGGTACGGGCAGAGACATGGAACACAGTAGGCAGGAGTTCTCCTGCGATCTTGAACATGTTGGGGATCATGAGGAGCAAGCCTTGGGAAGCGGTAAAGGTGGTTGCCACCGAACCGGTCTGAAGAGCTCCATGGACAGCGCCGGCGGCGCCTCCTTCGCTCTGCATCTCAATCACCTGAGGGATGGATCCCCAGATATTTCGAACCCCTTCGGCTGACCATTGATCACACCACTCCGCCATTGGGGAGGAGGGAGTGATCGGATAAATACACATGACTTCGTTAGTGCGATACGCAACGTAGGCAACCGCTTCGTTTCCGTCTACCGTGGCAAACTTTTTCATAGGCAAGTTCTTTTTCTTTGATCAATTATTTGGTTTTCGGGCTGATCTGGGGAAATCCCCATTTTCCATGCCTCTGTCGTCAACACTAGAATAAATTGGAGGCGAAGACCAGTCCACCCTTCAAATAAAATGCCAATCTTGGGGAGGTGAGACTTTACAAAGGTTGAAGATTGATCCCCACATTTTGCTTTTCTTCGGTTTTCTTCCCGTTGAGAACGAGAACCCCAATTTTTTCCGTTTTCTTGGAGAAAAGGAGATTGACGGCTAGGGAGATTTTGGGAAAATTGGGAGGAAATCTGGAGCAAAAAGGGAAAAAAGGGGAGGCGTGTATTGATCGATAAAGCGAACCTTGGAAGAAACTCAAGTCCAAATGATCAGTTGGTGGGGAGCCGAAGAAGTGGCTTTGGATTCCGGCCGCCTCCTCATCCCTTCTCGATGGCGAAGCGAAGTGAATCGACTCTACGCATTGCCTTGGCTCCCTCACCAGCCCGAATACATCAAACTCTTCTCCCCTCAGCGTTGGGCTCGGATTGATGAGATCCTCCGTCATATTGGACTGGCGGATCGGGAGAAGGCCTATATCGCTCGTCTCCTCTCCTTCTATATGGAGGAGTTACAGCCGGATAAGGTCGGCCGCATTCGTCTTCCCCAGCGCATTTTGGACGCAGTCGGCATCCAAAATCGGGCGGTATTGGTCGGTTTTGGGGACCATTTTGAGCTATGGAGCGCGGATCGATTCTTCGCTGCGATTCAGAAGATCCAAGTTAACGAAAAGGTGATTCAGGAACTCGGAATATAAAAATGAAACCCATGCAATCAACCATCCAAAACAGGCTATCGGGCAGGGAGCGGGGTCAGTCTCTCTTTCCAGAGAGGGGCTCCTCAAGGAGAGGGAAAAAAGAAAATCCCTCTTCTGATAATCTCCTCCGCCTTCTTTATCACTGTTATCGGGCCTCCTCTGGATTTCGGATTCTTTGGGCGCATCCCCCTTCGAACCTTGCCCAGGTGCAAGTGGTCCAGAACGATCTGCTTCACGTCCAGAGTCCCGCTCCAAGGAAGCGGGAATGGCGGGCTCTCTTGCAACAAGGGTGGACTTGGATTCTTCGAGCTCGAAACGGGTTGGCTTTTCCTCAAGCGGCCCATCGCCTTTGGTCGGCCACCTAATCTGAATAGAGGAAAACGCGCGGTTACTGGTGTGATGACGATTTCACCCCATGTCCCTGTGATGGTGTCGGAAGTCCTCCAATATTTGGGGGTCCGGGCAGGAGGACGGTACATCGATGCTACTATCGGGCTGGGTGGGCACGCGGAGGCAATATTAGAGGCGAGCAGCCCTGACGGGCAATTAGTAGGATGTGATATCGATCCGGAGGCGGTAGAAGGGGCACGGCAACGATTACAACGATTTGGAGATCGAGTCCAGATCCTCCGGTGTCCCTATGAGGAACTCGCTGATCGTCTTCCTTTGGAACAATGGGATGGGGTACTCTTCGATTTAGGTGCCGGATCTTACCATTTCGATCGACCGGAACGAGGGTTCAGTTTTCAAAAAGATGGGCCGCTGGACATGCGGTTTGATCCGGAGACGGAAGAGACGGCAGCCGATATCGTTAATCGAGCCTCCTTTGAAGAATTAGTCGAACTCTTTAAAGAGATTGGAGAAGAACCCTTTGCTCGACGAATCGCTCGGGCGATTGAGCGTCAGCGTCAGCTTGCCCCAATTCGGACGACTCGGGAGTTAGCGTTATTGATCGAACGGGTTGTACCGGTTCGTCCCCAGAGGATTCATCCGGCGACACGGGTCTTTATGGCGTTACGGATTCGGGTGAATCGTGAACTGGAACGGTTGCGAGGGGGATTAGACGCGGCTCGAAGGCTTCTGAAACCAGGTGGGCGTCTGGTCTGTCTGGCGTTTCATTCGGGGGAGGTTCGGGTGGTACGGGAATTTGGGCGGCGATGGTCCCGGGATTACGATTACCCAGGGGAAGTGGATGTTCCAGAACTGCGTCGCCCTCGTCCTCCCCAACTACGTTGGGTAGTCGATCACGCAATTCGCCCTACGGAAGAGGAGATCGAACAGAATCCCCGAGCTCGTTCTGCAAATCTCTTTGTGTTGGAAAAGTTAGCCTTGGACAACAGAGAGGGAGGAAGAGGATGAACAGTTGGTGGGCTCAAGGGAATCGATGGATTAGCCCCTCGGTCGTAATAATAAGCCTGGTGATAGGGGTGCTAGTGGGATCGATTGGGCTTGGGTATCTGGGGCAGCGGGAACGAAATGCTCGATTAGAACGCCAGATTCGATCGTTACAATCCCGCCTTCAAAGTTTACGAAGACAAAACCAACAGTTGCAAGGACTGGTCGCCCAGCTAAAGGCCCCGGAGCGGCTTCATAGGATTTTAGAGGGTTCTCAATTATCCCCTCCAACGGAAGAACAGATTTTCAGGGTTCCGGAGACGAGAAGCCAGATCTCCTTCCAGCAAGGAAGGGGAGGGTGGGCTGGACTGCCGAGGAAAGAGGGTAAAGAAGGGCAACAGTTAAACATGTTCACTGAGTGCCTGCACAAATGACAGAATCTGTTAAACAAATGACCCCGCATCCTTCCGCCTCATCCCTTCGGTATCGGGTGAGTGTGGGGATCATGTTTCTCTCTTTCCTGGTCATAGGAGGTCGGCTGTTTCAGCTTCAGGTTCTGGATCATCATTATTGGAAACAGGAGGCAGCCCAACGTCGAGTCTATCGGAAGGTGATCGTGGGGCGTCGTGGGGATATTGTAGACCGTCGGGAGCGCCCGCTGGCTGTAAGCATTCCTGTAAAGACCGTCTATGCAGATCCTACGATGATTTTTGATGGACACGCAGTCCTGGCGGCGAAGATCAGCTATCTTTTCCATCAGGATCCGATACGGGTTTTAAAGAAGATCGTTCGGCACAAGGTGCGATTGGCTTCGGGGAAGAAAGTATGGGATCGATATGAGGTTATTGCTCGTAATGTTTCTTTGGAAGACTGGCAAAGCTTTTACGAATGGCTGAGAGAATGGGTTCAAAGGAAGAAGCAGCATCTTCCCTATCGAACTCGCTTAGCCTACGAGGCGATGCTGCGTTGGGGATTTTGGACCTCTGATAATTATCATCGTGAATATCCTAATGGCACCCTAGCCGGTCAGCTATTGGGATATGTCCAGCCCAGGACACTTAAAGTTTATCAACAGTCGGTTTGGTTAGAGGTAGGCCGGAATGGTGTGGAGCGGAGTTGGGAGGCGGAGCTTCAGGGAAGACCAGGGCTTTGGGTCAATGGAGAAGAAAAGATCGTTCCTCAAGATGGGCGGACCATTCAGTTGACGATCGATGCGGTCGTCCAACGGATTGCCGAAGAAGAGTTGGATCGTGTAGGAAAAGAATTTGAAGCACGTCGGGCCTGCGCCATCGTGATTCGACCTCAAACCGGAGAGATCCTTGCCTTAGCCAACTGGCCTCCATTTGATCCGAATCATCCAGCTTCTACCAAGGATTCCGAGTGGAATATGGCGATTTCGGGAACGTTCGATCCCGGATCTACGATGAAGGTGATTACCTTTGCCGCTCTTTTGGAATTAGGAAGGGTGGATCTAGAACATGACCTGGTAGATTGCCAGAATGGGTATTGGCGGTTTGCTCATTTGCATGATCATGAACCATTCAAGATCATGAAGGCGATCGATGTCCTAGCTCACTCTTCCAATATCGGTACCGCCAAGTTGGCTTATCAGCGCCTGAGTGCCGCCGAGCTTCAAAGTTTTATCGCTCGTTTCGGTTTTGGACAACGCACCCATATTGGACTGCCGGGAGAAGCCGGCGGCCCTTCCTGTGTTCCTAAGTTAGATAAACGGCGTTATATCGATTTTACTCGTGTAGCAATAGGACATGGCCTGGTTGCTACCCCCCTACAAGTGGCGATGGCTGTCAGTGCACTGGCCAACAAAGGGATCCTCATGCATCCGATGCTGGTCCAAGCTATTTGGGATGAAAACGGAAAGGTCATTCGGCGCTTCTTCCCCCAACCGGTCCGTCAAGTAATCCGGCCTTCCACGGCTCGTTTGTTGACAGAGGCGATGAGACGGGTTGCCGAAGAGGGGACGGCAAAGCAATTGAAGGTCGAGTTACCCGAGTACACCGTAGCTGGAAAGACAGGGACAGCCAAAAAACCGAATGCCTACCACAGCTACGTCGGTTCTCGAAAATATTATGCTTCCTTTGTCGGATTCTTTCCGGCTACTCAGCCGAGGATCTGTATCTTGGTAGGGGTGGATGAACCCAATCCACAAAAAGGGTATTATGCCAGTCAAGTGGCGGTGCCAGCCTTTGCCCGGATTGCCCGACGCGTGGGCTCTTATCTCCGGATTCCTCCAGATCGGGGTTCCATCCCTCCAGAACGAGAAGGCCCCCCAGCAATGCTGGTAGGAATGCCGTTGGAGGGTACCTTTTTCACTGATCAGCTGGAAGGACTCCCATAAAGCAAAGAAAAAGAAGCAGTGAAATGATATCAATTACTCTTACAGAATTTGCCCGAATGTGCGGGGGGAAACCCCCTCCGGGAAGAGGGCAAATTGTGGCGCAGGGGGTTTCGATCGATAGTCGAACGATTCGCCCGGGTCAGGTTTTTTTCGCCCTGAAGGGAAAGCGGTGGGATGGGCATCAGTTTGTGACAGATGCCCTGCAAGCCGGGGCCGTTGCGGTCGTGGTGGAGGAGAGTCAATGGTCGGTTCTACCGGTAGAGGTTCGAGCTTATGCGATACGAGTTCGCGATACCGTAGAGGCCTTGGGGCGTTGTGCGGCAATATATCGACAACGCTTCCAGATCCCTTTCATTGCAGTGGTCGGTTCCAATGGAAAGACCAGTGTAAAAGAACTCCTAGGAACTGTGCTCCAAGCAAAAGGAAATCCATTGGTCACTTCCGGGAATCGAAATAACCATATCGGAGTGCCGTTAACTCTCTTAGAATTATCTTCCAACCATACGGCTGCGGTTCTTGAAGTAGGAACCAACCATCCAGGGGAACTCCGTCCGCTTCTCCAACAAGTTTGCCCTACGCATGGGGTTTTAACAGCTATCGGCCCTGAACATTTAGAATTTTTCAAGGACCTGGATGGGGTTGTTCAGGAAGAGGGGACCATCGCCGAGTTTATTCCTCCAGATGGATCTCTTGTTCTTCCCGATCCATGTTCCGGGGCCGAACAAATTACTTGTCGATGTAGGGGATCCATAGTCCGTGTAGGGACCGGCCGGACGGCCCACTGGCAGATTGGTCACGTACGCGTGCATCGACAGGGGACTACATGGAAGATCGTAAAGGCCCCTTCCAAGGACTGGGTTGGTTTTTATCGGATAGGATTTTTTGGGGCCCATCATGCTCGCAATGCCACCTTAGCAATAGCCATGGCCTCTGTTTTGGGCGTGAGCCCGGATCTTGCCCGATCTGTTTTAGCGAAGACCAAACCCATCCCCGGACGTTTTGCATTAGAAACCGTTGGGAAGATCTGCCTGATCGATGACACTTACAATGCAAATGCCGATTCTATGATCGCTGCCGTAGAGACACTTCGTACCTTGCGGGCTCGGCGGGGACGAACCATTGCGGTCTTAGGATCGATGGGAGAGTTGGGCTTGGCCGCGCCTCAGGAGCATCAGCGAGTAGGCCGTCGAGTAGCCGAGCTAGGGATCGACGCCCTTTTCACCCTTGGAGAAGAAGCACACCAGATTGCCGAGGCTGCGCGGGCCGCTGGAATGAGGTCTGTTTTTGAACACGATCGGCCTACCCTTTTATCGCAAACTTTGCTTCAGACGATTCGACCATATGATGTAATCCTTTTTAAAGCCTCTCGGTTTGTTCAACTGGAGCGGGTATTAGAAGAGGTTCGCATAGGTCTGCAACGACGAAACGGTCAGGCGAGTCGGAGATCGCGCCAAAATTCTCAGATATGCTCTATCTGTTAAGTCAATGGATCTTAGAGATATCGAAAGGCCATCCTTTCGAACAGTGGTTGGGATGGTTAGAAGGGGTACGATACATTACCGTCCGGAGTGGGGCGGCCATATTAACGGCCTTTTTGGTGGTTCTTCTGATTGGCCCTTGGTTTATTGAGAAAGTTTTAAAAAAATATGCCTTGGAAGATTATCCCACGCTCCCCTTTTTAACCGAAGGAAGAGAGAACCCGAGTGAAACAAAACGGCCTCCCATTCATAAAGTCCGTCCTACGATGGGAGGGCTTTTAATCTTAATCGGCATCTATATATCGGTAATTT
>CAZBKV010000027.1:0-13189 GCA_964492575.1 uncultured Verrucomicrobiota bacterium
GCCGGATTCCGATACACCCCGTTCTGGTCACCGGATAGTAAGAAAATTGCCTTCATCGACCAGGCGATGCGGATCTGGATCTATTCCATCCCGCAAGACACCATCCGTCAGATCGACAAGATGAAGTGGCTTTATCATTCGGATCTGGAGGCCTTTACCCTAAGCTGGTCTCCGGACAGCCGTTGGCTGGCTTATGCAGGGGACCTGGACAACCGCCACCGCGCCATCATCCTTTATGACACCGAGCGGAACAAACGGTACCAGGTCACCTCCGGCTTTTATGACGATGCGGAGCCGGTCTTTGATCCTCAAGGCAAATACCTCTTCTACCGTTCCAACCGTGGATACCAACCCATTTACAGTGACCTGCAAAATACCTGGGTTTATGTCAACGGATGGAGATTGATTGTGGTGCCTCTACGAGCCGATCTTCCTTCTCCGTTGGCTCCGAAAAACGACATGGAGCCGGTAAAGAAAAAGGAGGAAAAGGAGGAAGGGATTGCCAACGTAGGATCAGTAGACGAAGAGAAACCAAAGAAGGAACCTTCCGAAAAACCGCAGAAAGGACAAAAGGAAGAAAAAGAGAAGAAACCGGCAGAGAAAGAAAAGAAGGGCCCTGCCAAGAAGCCTGCAGAAAAAGAAGAGAAGACCAAGAAACAACCCGGCATTCGAATCGATCTGAAAGGATTTGAGCAACGGGCGATTGTGCTCCCTGTCCGGGCCGGTGAGTATCGTGGACTGAGTGCGGTAGAAGGCAAATTGCTATACGTCCGTCTCCCCAACAAAGGCTCTCATGGTGAACATGCTACGCTCTGTTACTTCGATCTATCGAAGCGTCAGGAGCAGGTCATCATCTCGGACATCAACGGCTACAGTCTCAGTGCGGATCGGAAGCATCTGTTGGTCCGCCAAGGGAGTCGCTATGGGATTATCAGCGTGGCTCCGGGCCAACGGATTACCAAGCCGCTGCCGACCGGTCGATTGGAAGCGGTGATCGACCCGCGTCAGGAATGGAAGCAGATCTTCAATGAAGCCTGGCGGTTGGAGCGGGACTACTTCTACGACCCGAATCTCCACCGTGTGAACTGGCGTGAAGTGCGGCAGCGGTACGGGCAGCTGTTGAAATACGCCGTGACGCGATGGGACGTCAACTTCCTGATCGGAGAGATGATCGCCGAGTTGAACTCCTCCCATACGTATCGTGGCGGTGGGGATGTGCAACGGGCTCCTTCCAGACCGGTCGGCTACTTGGGAGTCGATTTCTCCTTTGAAAACGGGGCCTATCGAATCAAACGCATCCTCCGCGGTGCTCCATGGGATCTGGAGACCCGATCACCTCTGGATCAACCCGGCCTAAAGGTGAAGGAAGGGGATTACCTCCTTGCCGTCAATGGGGTGCCGATTGATACCAACAAAGAACCCTATGCGGCCTTTGAAGGATTGGCCGGGCAAACCGTCGTATTGACAATCAATGACAAACCGACCTTCGAAGGCGCATGGGATATCACCGTCAAGACCCTTACCAGCGAATACCGGCTTCGCTATCTGAGCTGGATCGAACATAACCGGAAGCTGGTTGAGAAACTAACCGACGGCCGGGTCGGATACATCTATGTGCCGGATACCGGTCAAGGTGGACAGCGAGATCTGGTGCGCCAGTTCGTGGCCCAATTCCATAAAGAAGGGTTGATTATTGATGAACGGTTCAATAGCGGCGGTCAAATTCCTGATCGGTTCATCGAATTACTCAACCGGCCGATTTACAACTACTGGGCCGTGCGGGATGGAAAAGATTGGCAATGGCCGCCCGTCGCTCATTGGGGTCCTAAGGTGATGCTGATCAACGGCTGGAGTGGGTCCGGTGGCGACTGCTTCCCGTTCTACTTCCGAGAAGCCCGTCTGGGACCTCTAATCGGCACACGCACCTGGGGTGGGCTAATCGGAATGACCGGTGTGCCCCCATTAATTGATGGTGGACGGGTCACCGTTCCGACCTTCGCGATCTATAGCAAGAAAGGTCAATGGATCATCGAAGGCTATGGAGTCGATCCGGATATTAAAGTAGTCGACAACCCGGGGCTTATGGCCCGCGGGCATGATCCACAACTGGAGCGGGCGGTGAAAGTCATTCTCAATATGCTGAAGAAACGGCGTCCGATTCCACCGGCTCGACCTCCTTACCCGGACCGTTCGCATTGATCTAGCAACAGATTCGTCTTCAAAGTTTGGTAGGATCTGCGTGGCCGGCTCCTTTCCGGAGCCGGCCTAAGCTTTCCTTCAAAACGAGCCTCCGTGTCGCGGAAAACTGGTTTATGATTGGACAAAGACGCTTTTCTACCTTTATGGAAAAGGAGAAAGTGGCTTTCCAAATTCCTATTGTCTTCTTTTCACTGAAAAGTACAAAAAGGACGATGCGAGCTGTTTCCAAATGGAGAATGCTTTTGCAAGAGCTATTCTCTGCATGGGAGTAGCAGGGAGTTTCATTTGTTGATTTGCTTCTGATTCTAAGGGTTTGCTGCAAAACTTTAAATATAAGGTGAGGGGAAAGAAGAGACAATGAGAGAACGAGAAGAGCTGCAAGGGGAGTTGGTCGAGACGATTAGCTGGGGGACCTTAGTGCCAGCGGATCATCCGCTGCGCAAGATTCGGCAGCTAGTGGATCGGGTATTAGGAGAGCTGGGGCCGGAGATCGAGAAGTTCTATGCGGTAGAGGGGAGGCCATCGGTCCCACCGGAGTGGTTGTTGCGAGCTATGTTGCTTCAGGTGTTGTATGGGATTCGGAGTGATCGAAAGCTATTAGAGCAGCTACGGAACAACTTATTGTTTCGGTGGTTTGTGGGGATGCGGATAGCGGATCGGGTATGGGATGAGGCGACGATGAGTCGAGCACGGGTTCGGTTTGCGGAGGGAGGATTGATACGGAAGTGGTTGGAGCGGACGGTGGAAGAAGCGCGTCGGAGGGGATGGGTATCGAAGGAGTATTTCAGTGTGGATGGGACGTTAGTTCGGGCGTGGGCTTCAATGGCCGAAGGGGGAAGAGGGACGGAAGAAGGATTTTTGAGGAGAGAGGCGAACGAACCGGACGCATCGGTCGGTGACTGATCCAGAAGCTCGGTTGTATCGGAAGGGATCGGGGAAGGAGGCGATTCTTTGCTACATGAGTCATGTATTGGCGGAAGGGCGGAGTGGTTTGGTAGTGGATTACCGGACGACGCAGGCGGAGGGGACGGCTGAGCCGAAGGCGGGGCTGGAAACGAAGTTCAAAAGCCAAGACGGATCAAAAAGGATCGAAAAACGGAAAAAGATCGTTAGAGAAAGTACATTCTTTTTTTCTTCGAACCTCTTTCTTCTGATCGTCTTGGGCCCCTGTCTCCTATTCCCAAAACCACCAGAAATCGCCAAAACCCCACTTTTGCAATATCCCCTTAGGCAAAAGCTCATCCGAAAAATCGGCTGAGGGGAGATTGGAAAGAATCGTGGCAACGTGACGCGCGACGGCGTGACAACGAAGAATCCACCGTCTCACGACGGTAGCTACATGAGAAACGGATCATTGCTTAGACTTCGCTCGCTGATATCGCTACGCTCGTCAGAGCGTGGAAGAGAATGGGAAAAGAGGAATCCTCCCCAACGTCTTTCACAATTTTTGGATAAGTCCTGCCTGAAAATTTCCTGAACCGTTGCTTATTTTCTTTCTGTTGGGGCGGTTGTTTGGCTAATACCTTTTGAATAATCGGCTCCATTGAGGCTGCGGAGGACACTTCGCATCCATTGTTCCAGGGCATGACGCATTTGGGAAACCCTTTGCGGATAGAGGGAGGCGACGTTGTGTTGTTCTTTGGGATCGGTTTTGAGGTTATAAAGGAGGAGGGAGACGCTTCCTTGTTTGGACTGTTGGCGGTGGAGTTTCCAGTCTCCGTCCATCCAGACCGACCATCCACGAAAGTCGTCTTCGCGATAGGATTTGGTGATTCGACCCAAATTGGACGGGAGAGGAGAAGCTGGTCGTTTCCCTTCCTGGACTTCCCGCATCTGTTGCAAGATTTGGTGGCTTCGGACCGGAATCCCACGAGCCGGATAGACCCAAAAACCGAGTGGGCGAGAACGTCGGATCGGTTTTCCTTCGATCAAAGGCAACAGACTGATGCCGTCCAGCGGGGGTTGGTGCGGCATACGAATTCCGACGATGTCCAGGATTGTGGGATAAATATCGACTGTGCCGCAGGGGAAAGAAGTGATTTGAGGTTTTCGGATACGGGCAGGCCATTCGATAATTCCAGGAACCCGAATCCCTCCTTCCCAAAGACTTCCTTTGTAGCCTCGCCATCCACCCGTTGAACCGATTCGGGTCGGACCGTTGTCGCTGCAGTACCAAAGAAGGGTATTCTGGGCAATGCCCAAACGGCGCAAGGCGCGGCGGAGTCGTCCCATCGCCGCATCGATGCCGGCGATTTCCCCGAGATAATTCTGCACCGCTTTGGGGTGATCCGCATATAGTTTTCGAAACTCTGGATCAGCGATGTGAGGTGCATGGGGCGAGCCAAACCAAATGACGGCAAAGAATCGTTTCTTTTCGCGAACGCACTTTTCAATGAACTGAATTGCAGCTTCGACCGTTACAAGCGAGCTTTCTCCATGAAGTTGGATGACCCGGCCGTTATGGCACATGAGAGGGTTGTTGTCATAAAAATTCGGGCTGCTGACCCATTCGTCGAATCCACTGGCGCCGGGATGGACCGGGCTACCCGGCTGGAGGGGGCCAAGATGCCATTTCCCGAAGTGTCCGGTGACATATCCTGCGGTGTGAAGGGCTTCGGCTAAGGTGATTTCTTGAGGACGAAGGGTATACCCCCAGCTAAAGCAGCCGAAGCGATTGGGGTGACGGCCGGTCAGCACGCTACCTCGGGTAGGGGAACAGACTGGAGCAGCGGCATAGAAACGTTCCAGACGGAGGCCGGAAGCGGCCATTTCATCCAGCGTAGGGGTTTTGAGGATGGGATGGTGGTGATAGCTGACGTCTCCCCATCCCTGGTCATCGGCCATAGCGAGGATGATATTAGGGAGCTGCCGATGGGGTTCTGCTCCCTGCCCACTCTCCAGACCAAACCCTATGCTGAGCAAGCTTATGGAAATGAGAGAGATCAGGCTTTGACGTTTCATTGCTCTTCCACCGTATGGAGTTTTCTTGTGCTTCTCTTTCCTCCAGTCTCTCTTTTTCGAAATGAAAGGCAATAGGATTTTTGGGGAGGAGCCGAGTGGGGGAGTTTCTCAAATCTCCTGTGGAGGTCTTTTCATGCGTTCTTACCCCGGTTGACGCATTCGATGCTCTTCAATCCACTGGTTCACGACAGGATGTTTAAGTCTTAGATCGGTTTGTCATTTCAACAAGTGCACCCAAGGCAAAACTTTTTGAGTTGCTTGCACCGGGCGTTTGTCTGCGGTCCAGAATTCGGCTCCAAGCTGTTCTGCTAGGGCTAGGTAGTGGGCGTCATAAGCTGCTGGGAGAGAAAGGGTTTCGGCTAGTTTTAAGGCGCGGCGGTGGAATTGCATGCCATCATAAAGAGCGATGTCCAGTCGCAAGGCTACCTCCAGGAGTTGGTCGGCTTCTTGTGGTAACAGCTTTCCGTAAGTAACGTAACGGTAGAAAGCGTTAGTTATCTCGTAATACAGAAGAGTAGGTGCTACTACAGGGCGTGCGGTTTCATGCCACTCTGTCCAGAGCCGGACGGGGACCGAGTTAGGATCGGCACTTTCCAGAAATCTGATGACAAAACTGGCATCAACGCAGATCGGTGAGTTGGGCATTCCGCTCCTCCCGTAGCTCACGGATAATTTCTTCCGGTGCAGGCGTGAGGGATTGCCCCTTTTTACGGGCTTTGATCTGGACTCCTAGCCGTAGCACTTCTTCCAAAGTATCTTGCCAGTCTTCATGGGGTCGGCCAGTTCGAAGTTTATGGTACTCTTCAAAGGAAAGTATCACTACATAGGGTTTCCCGGCCCGTTCTATAATCACGGGTTCCTGGCTCTCTACTGCCCGTCGCATCAACTCACCAAAACGGCTGCGGGCTTCCGTTGCACTGACAATACGTTCCATTCCTTCCTTCCGGACATCATGAATTAATTCATTCTAAACTTCATTCTCCCTCCCATTGTTATGGAAGTCAATGTTCTGCAACCGTTCCCATGTCTCCAGGGACAGTCGTGTTCGGTACTCATTGTATCGGCGCATTTCCTTCTCCTTTAGTAATCAGGAAGTTTCGACTGGGAAGTCAGAGGCTTTTCGGTGTCGCTACCATTTGGTTTTCTTTTCTTTTTGGAATTCCTTTAAAGGCGGTTATTTGATGGATGCCTCTTCTTTTACTTCTGGTTCGGATCAATCCAGATCCGTTGGATCCAATCTCCGTGGAGAAAATCGAAATCTCGGTCTGTCGTCAAAAGGGTCAATTCCGTCACATGGGCCGTAGCGGCAATCCAGAGGTCGTTTTGTTCAATAGACCGCCCATGCTTCTCGCAATAAGCATTCAGCTTTCCGTAAGCCTGAAGGATGAATTCATGATCGATGCTTACCTGAACGATTTTATCCAACAGATCATGGAGTCTTTGAAGTTTCTTTTCTCCCCATCCCCATTTATGGCCCAAGGCATACATCTCTCCCACCGTTACAACGGAGATGGCGCAAAGAAGGATCTGCTGGGAGAGCTGATAAGTTCTTTTCTCTCTATGTATCTTCCCAACGCATTCCCCCGAATCAGGGCCACGAGAATATTTGTATCCAGAAGATAGCCTTCTGTCGCCATCTTTGGAGCACCTTAGCTTAATTCTTCCAGAGCTTGGCGAACCTGAGTTTCGGTCTCCTGGCCAGGCCACTTTCCCAAAATGGCTTGGATCCCCGGTTTCCGTCGGGCTTGGACACGAAGGAGTTGTTTGAGATCCTGGCTGCGGCCTTCCGGTAGGTATTGGAAAAACGGCTTTTCTTCCTTCGCTTCTTGCATCCATTGGGCTTCAATCCGGAAGGGGCGTCCTGAAGGACGGTAGACCGCTCGGCCGATGACTAACACCGGTTTATTCAGCCAATTCCCTAGTTTTTCGATCGGTCCGCCTATCCATATCCCTCGGACTTCTTCTCCTGTGGAAAGTTTCAGGGCAAAGGTCTGCGTGCTGGCTCGAACCATATCCAACGTGCCTACGACTCGGACCTGACGAGGCGGTGGGGTTTGAGCGGAAAGCCGTTGGGCCTGTTGAAGAACCTGTCGGTTGAAACGGGCAGGATGCTCCTTTCGATAACGACGGCTCTCTAATTGAATCTCCTGAAACGGACCTTCCAGAACCTTTCGAAAATGCTGAACCTCTTGTAAAAACCCTACATCAAACCGGTCGCTTTCTGGATTTCCCTGCTCAATGTCTTGGAGGACATCCCCCAATAGATCGAATCCGGTATCTGCTTCATTCGGGCGAGAAGGCCAAAGCTCTTGTTGTGCATATAATTCCGATGCCGCTTCTCCTAAGGTAGGGGCCTGAAAATGTAAGACGACCCGCTCTCCATTCTCGTAGTTTGCCAGGCGCACATCGGCTGTCCGTGTCAGCCAATAAGGCGGCCGACCACGACGTCGGCTGGAAGCACAAAAGGCCAACGAAACTGCTGCGCTGACCAACCGCTGGATTTCCTTCAATACGATCCCTACCGGTTCCGGTGGGACACCGTTTTCCCATCGGTGCTGAGGGATCAAAATTAGCTTGGCCGACTTGGGATTCATGAAGGTTTATTTCCCTCCTTTCTTTTCACAAGCTATCTAAATCCGAAAAGTTGTCTCTATGACCTACGCTTAAACGAATCATGCTCGAATGTCTCGGTTAGAACAAGAAGCTGATTTCTAGTCTTGTCCTCCTTGTGTTTTCCCAGAGCCGAAAGCTTATCCCTTTTCTCATCAGAATGCGTCGGGCCATACGGTAAGTCCAGTTGTTCGCGCGGCTTCCCAGAGTTGCCGGTCGAAGGTTGCCATAAGGACAGGTTCACCTAGCATCTCCTGCCAGATTAGTGCTGCGGCCAGATGGGTAGCATCATAGCCACGCAGTCCTTTCTCCCACGCCAGATCGGCAGCTCTGGAGAGAACGGATTCTGTCACTTGCAAGCGTTCCAGGGTTCGCCACTCCGCCTGAAAGATCTCCAAGGCCGATGCTGCTTTGTCGCGCGGTAGTATCCCCATGCGCACTGCTTTGGCCAGCGCCGCCGCCACTTCCACTCGCGTGATAGAGGCCGTGCCAATTAAATCGACTCTTTTTAGTAGTACCTGCACGGCTTTGGTGCCGGGTTCTTTTACATAGCGTTTGACCAGTACACTGGCATCCAGATAGGCGATCTTAGCTGGCATAGGTCATTCTCGCATCTCAATGAGCAGATCTGCCACGGTTTTTGAGCCCCGCACGCTGGCTACGGGTGATCGAGGCGGCAATTTCCCTTCTCCGCGGATCAGTAGTCCTAACTTTTCCATCGCCTCCAGACGCTCTTCCAGGGGTGGTGGAATCGGGACGATTCGACCGATGGGTTTTCCCCGCTCGGTGATCTCCACCGTCTGTCCGGCTTTGGTCAGTCGCAGGTAGTGACTAAGCCGATTCTTTAACTCACGAATACTCACTTGGACCGATGCCATTGGGATTTCCTTTATATTCGTCTCTTTGTAGCTTCATTATCGATCTTTGGGACTACATGATCAAGTAGGGAAAAGGGAGGCTCGGTCTAGCAGGGGCAAGGCTTTGTTTTCGAGATTCGATCGGATGGCTCTGGGAACCGAACGGATAGTCTCAAGCAAATCCCTGGTATCGGAGGGTAGCTATGCCAAAGTTGTCCTTCTGAGAAGGCTATGTTATGGGAAAATTGTCCTTCTTTCCGGGACAACTTTGAGTTTCGCCCTTTCTTCTCGCTCTATTTCTTCGCTTTTCTACGCTTTGATGGGCGTAGCTGCATCCGCAATCGAAAGCTAAGGAAAGCTCCGTTTCCTCATATAACTACCGTCGTAAGACGGTGAATTTTGCGATCACCATGTTACGCGCCGCGTCGTTACGTTCTTTTCACGAGGGTTGGGGTTAGCCGAGTTGGGCCAGATACTGAGCGGCTTGTTGAAGGGCTTGGTCGATGCGGTCGATTTGACGGCCGCCGCCGCGGGCGTTGTCGGGTCGACCACCGCCGCGTCCCCCGACGACCGGTGCCACGGCTTGCATCCATTTCCCGGCATGGACCTTGGCGGTCAGGTCTTTCGGAACGGTGGCGACCAGGCTGACGGCACCGTTGGATACACCGGCCAGGAAGATCGGGCCGGGGAAGATGTCCCGTAAGGCATTGGCCATGGCCTGGAGGGTGTCGGCGTCGTAGTCGACCCGTTCGATTAGGGCCTGGAAGGAGCCGCATTGTTTCTTGCGATCGACCAGGGCACGGGCTTCCTGGACCGCTTGTTTCTGGATGAGGCTGCGGAGTTGTTTTTCCAGGCTCTTTTGGGTCTGGATGAGGTTTTCGATTTTGCGTTCCAGCTCGTGGGGTGGGGAACCGACGCGTTTGGAGATGCGGTCGATCAGGGCCAATTCGTTCCGGGTCGATTCGTAGGCGACCAGCCCGGCCTGGGCTTCAATACGCCGGATTCCGGCCGCGACGGCGGATTCGGAGACAATGCGGAAGAGACCGAGCTCACCGGTGGCCCGGCAGTGCGTGCCGCCGCAGAGTTCCATGGAAAAACCATTGAGGCCGTGGGGATCACCGCCGATTTGCAGGACCCGAACCCATTCGCCGTATTTCTCACCGAAGATTTGGCGGATGTCTTTGCGGTCGCGGATGTGATCGTATTTGACTTCGGTCCAACTGATCGGGTGGTTTTCGACGATACGTTCGTTGACGAGCCGTTCGATTGCGGCGATTTGCTCGGCGGAGAGCGGTCGGGCATTGAAGTCGAAAGTCAGCTTGTCGGGCCCGACGTAAGAACCTTTCTGCATCACGTCCGGGCCGAGGACCTGACCGAGGGCCCAGTGGAGGAGGTGGGTGGCGGTGTGATGACGTTGGGTGGCGAGGCGACGGTCTCGATCGACCGTAGCGGTGACTTCCATGCCGACCTCCGGGAGTGGACCGTTAGGATCGGCGTCGAGGATATGGAGCCAGGTTTCCCCGACTTTTTGGGTGTCGATGACTTGCCAGGTTTGGCCTTCGGCTTGCAGGGTGCCGCGGTCGCCGATTTGACCGCCGGCTTCGGCGTAGAAGGGGGTTTGTTCGAGGACGATGGCCGGTTTGCCTCTGGCCTGGAGGACGGCAAGGACGCGGGTTTGGACGGAAAGGGTGTCGTAACCGACGAATCGGGTCGGCGGCAAGGTATCGGCCCGTTGGATCTCGATGGTTTCCTTCTTCTGCGCGCGGCGGGCGCGCTCGCGTTGTTCTTCCATGAGTTTCTGGAAGCCTTCGAGGTCGACGGTCAGGCCGCGTTCACGGGCCATCAGTTGGGTCAAGTCAAGCGGGAATCCGTAGGTGTCATAGAGCCGGAAAGCGACTTCGCCGGGTAGGACTTTGGAGGCGGTGGATTGGGAGAGGATGCGCTGGACTTCTTCGTTGAAGATTTCGATGCCGCGGTCGAGGGTGCGGTTGAAGGCGGCTTCTTCAGACTGGATGACTTCTTCGACGTGGCGTTGTTTTTCGCGGATTTCGGGGAAGACGTCGCCCATGGTTTCGGCCAGGACAGCGACGAGTTTGTAGAAGAAGAGGTCGTGGAATCCGAGGGTGCGACCGTAACGGACGGCGCGGCGGAGGATGCGACGGATGACGTAATGGCGGTCGGTGTTGCCCGGCAGGATCCCGTCGGCGATGGCGAAGGCGACGGCGCGGATGTGGTCCGCAATGACGCGGAAGGCGATGTCGATCCATTGTTGTTCGGTCCGCAGGATAGGCGCGCCGTCCTCGCCGCGGTCCGGCAGGGTTCCGGCATACGTGCGGCCGCTGAGTTCGCTGATGCGACGGAAGAGGGGCTGGAAGATGTCTGTTTCGTAGTTGGAGACGAGGCGGGAGAAGTCTTGGAACCCGCGGGTGCATTGGATGACGGCGGCGGCGCGTTCGAAGCCCATGCCGGTATCGACGTGGCGGGCCGGTAAGGGAGAGTACGTGCCGTCGGGGTTGGCGTTGAGCTGGATGAAGACGAGGTTCCAGATTTCGATGCACCAGGGTGAGCCGGCGTTAACCAGGCGGCCTTGGGAATCACCTTTGGGAGTGAGGTCGATGTGGATTTCGGAGCAGGGACCGCACGGGCCGGTGTCGCCCATCATCCAGAAGTTTTCCTTTTGGTTTCCGAAGCGGACGTGGACCTCCGGATCCAAACCGGCGTCGCGGAAGATCTTGCGCCAGATCTCGAGGGCTTCTTCGTCCAGCTCACCGGGCTCGCCGGGATCGGGTTTGTAGACTGTGGCGTAGAGGCGGTGTTTGGGAAATCCCCACCGTTCGGTCAGCAGTTCCCAAGCCCATTCGATGGCTTCTTTTTTGAAGTAATCTCCGAAGGACCAGTTACCGAGCATTTCGAAGAAGGTATGGTGGTAGGTGTCGAAGCCGACGTCTTCCAGGTCGTTGTGTTTGCCGCCGGCGCGGATGCATTTCTGGGTATCGGCGGCACGGGTATCACGACCGGGGATCACACCGGGCCAGCGGGAGACGTCCGGTTTGCGTTCGCCCAGAAAGATCGGGACGAACTGGTTCATCCCGGCGTTGGTGAAGAGGAGGTTCGGGGAATCGGGCAGAAGGCTGGCGGAGGGAACGATCGTATGTTCCCGCTCACGGAAGAAATCCAAGAAAGATTGCCGAATCTCTTTTCCTGTCATGGACATGTTGTTTTATTTCTGTCTTTGTTCTGTTATCTGATTTTTGTTTGATTTTTGGTTTTCCGGATCGAACCAGTTCCTCGCCTCGAAAAGTGAAAGTCTGGTGTGAGAAGGCCGCTTCGTCAATGGTAGGATGGTTTTTATCGAGGAAAAGCTAAGTCGCAGGGAAAAGAAATCCCATTGGTTTGCTAGGGGACAAAACAAGAGGAGAGAGGTGTCTTTTCCCCGATTTGGAAGAGAGTTGGGCTTCTCAAGGGGGAGGGGGGTGTGGTAAAACTGTGGGAAAGTTCAGCACAGAAGACCGGTTAGAAGGGAAGAAGGATTATGGCGAAGAGAGTGAAACGGACATTAGTGATTGGGATCGACAGCGGGACTCAGTCGACCAAGGCCTTGCTGTTGGATGTAACGAAGCGGAAGGTCCTGGCGATTGCTTCCAAACCGTACGATTTGATCCCTGGTTTACCCCCTGGGGCCAAAGAGCAACATCCTCATACGTGGAGAGAAGCAGCGGCTGAGACGATCCGGCAGGTTTTGCGCAAGGGACGCGTGAAGCCGGGTGAGGTGGTGGCGATTGGGGTAAGCGGTCAGCAGCATGGATTTGTCCCGCTGGATGAAAAGGGAGAGGTGATTCGACCGGCGAAGCTTTGGTGTGACACATCGACGGCGGAGGAATGTGAGGAGCTGACGCAGGCTTTGGGTGGGGTGAAGAAGGTGATCCGGCTGGTTGGGAATCCGATTTTGCCGGGATACACTGCCTCTAAGATCCTTTGGTTGAAGAAGCATGAGCCGGAGAATTTCAAGCGGTTGGCGACGGTATTGCTGCCGCATGATTATCTGAACTACTGGCTGACGGGGCGGAAGGTGATGGAATACGGGGATGCGAGTGGGACGGCATTGATGGATGTGCGACGGCGGTGCTGGTGTGAAGAGGCTTTGAAGGCGATTGATCCGGGGTTGGTGGAGAAGATGCCGCCGCTGATGCCGAGCGACCAGCCGGTCGGGACATTGCTGCCGAGCACGGCGGAGGAGTTGGGATTGGATCCGGATGTATTGGTGAGCGCTGGGGGTGGAGACAACATGATGGGGGCGATTGGGACCGGAAACACGCGTCCGGGGGTCGTGACCGCCAGTTTTGGGACGAGCGGGACGATCTATGCCTGTTCAGAGAAGCCGGTCATCGATCCGGAAGGGGAGATTGCGGCGTTTTGTGACTCGACGAATCGGTGGTTACCGCTGCTTTGCACGATGAACGTGACCGTGACCACCGAAATGATTCGCCGGCATTATGGGTGGACGCATCAGCAGATGGAACGGATGGTGGCGCGCACGCCGGCCGGAGCAGGTGGGTTGATTC
>CAZBKV010000028.1:0-872 GCA_964492575.1 uncultured Verrucomicrobiota bacterium
AATGGACCTTAGGTCCGATCTCCTTTCGGATTGCGGATGGAGAACGGTTTGGGATCTTAGGACCGGTAGGGAGCGGGAAAACGACTCTGGTTCGTCTGATCGCCGGTCTAGAACAACCGGAAGAAGGTTCGATCTGGTTCAACGGGACGGATGTGACGCAAGTTCCGGCGCATCAGCGACGGTTCGGAATCGTGTTCCAGCATGAAGCCTTGTTTCCCCATCTGACCGTCCGAGAGAACCTCCTTCTCCCTCTGAAGCTGAAAAATGCCGCCTCAGACTCTCTTTCTCTCCGATGGGAGCAGGTGATACAGCTTCTTGGGTTAGAATCGCTCCTGGACCGCCGTCCTAACCAGCTTTCTGGAGGGCAACGTCGGAAGGTCGCCTTCGGCCGTGCCCTACTGGCCGGAGGCGATCTGCTTCTGTTGGACGAACCTTTTACCCATTTGGATCCTCCGACTCGACGCCAACTCCTTCTTCAACTCCTCGACCTCCAACGTCGATTCCGCTTCACCCTGGTTTATGTTTCTCACATACCCCAAGAGATCCGGATGTTATGTGAACGGGCTATGATTCTTTTTGAAGGGCAGATGATTCAGCTTTCCTCCCCTGTGGAGCTGTGGGCGCAACCGAAGGAGCTTCGGGTCCTTCAATTCGTTACGGCGGGCGAAATCAATCTCTTCCGCGGACAGATTCAAAAAGAAGGGAGTCGCCTCTGGTTTGTTTTCCCTCCTTCCAAACCAACCGTTTCTCCCTTTCGACTTCCTCTGCCGGTTTCCTCTGCCGATCTTCCTGCAGGCCAGGAGATCCTACTCGCCGTTCTTCCAGATCAGATCGAACTGAGTTTTTCCCCTGAACACTCTCCTTCACAGGCT
>CAZBKV010000028.1:882-3897 GCA_964492575.1 uncultured Verrucomicrobiota bacterium
GCCCGGTCGGGTTGTTCTGATTTCCGAAGAAACCGGACTTCTGACTTTGACAATTCAGTCTTCGGGGCTTCCTCCCGTATTGGCACGGGTTCCGGTTCGGCTTTGTCCTCAACCTCCCACCCTTGGAATGACCATCCATTGGAGCTGTGCGCCCTCTGCCCTTCTTTTTTTCGATCCGACTACCGGCCGTCGAATCCCTCTACCGCCCTCCTAAACAAGATGAGGGGAAGTTCGGCTCTGGAGCCCTTTTCAAAGTCGACAGCTCATCTGAAAAATCGGCTGAGACGAGGGGAGGAACGCGACAAGGGATCTCGTGACGAGGTGATAATCCGACGACGAAGAATCCACCGCCTCACGGCGGTAGTTCCATGGGCTTCGAAAGCGAAGCTGAGAAACAGATGCCTACACTTACCGTCGTGAGACGGTGGATTTTTCGAATGGGCACTACGTTCTTTGCGTCTTTGTGATTTTTATTCGCCCTGATGTCTCTTTCCGTGACAGAAGTTACTTAAGATAGGACACCGTGTGGGTTGAATGGGGCATACGGTTTCTTGCACAGGGCAATACGTGCCGACTTGAGGGCAATGTGTCGGTCGGACCGGACACTTGGTAGGTTCACCGGAACAGGTTGTCCGTGGTCCTCCGCAGATGGTAGGTTTCTGATTGCACAGCGTCGGTTGATCCACACACTCGGTCGGATTTTGGCCAGTGCACTGAGTCGGTAATTTCGGACAGCTGGTAGGCTGAATCGGGCACTGCGTTTCCTCTACTGGACAGACCGTCGGCTGTTGCGGACATTCGGTCTTGGCCGCAGGACAGAGCGTCTGTTGCTGACCGGTGCATTCGGTGGGGATCTTCGGGCATTGGGTAGGATCCATAGGACAGATCGTGTCAGCGTTTTGGGTACATTCGGTTGCCAGACGCGGGCATTCGGTCGGCTGGGGTTCGGCCGGGCAAAGTGTCGGTGTGGCTGGGCATTGAGTTTGAACCTTTGGACAGGCTGTGGGCTCTTCCGGACAATAGGTTGGACCGGAGGGACATTCTGTGGTTTTCACAGGACATTCCGTCTTTTGCTCTGGGCAGACCGTAGGAGCCGGACCCACGCATTGAGTCGGTTCTTGGCTGCATTGGGTCGGCATAGGAGGACACTTGGTGACATCTACCGGGCATTGGGTGGGTTCAACCGGACAGATCGTTGGCATCGGCATGCCACCACTACATTCTGTGACGCGTGGACATTCTGTGGGAGTCACAGGACATACTGTCCGCACTACCGGACATTGGGTAGGTTCTCCCGGCTCACACATCGTAGGTCCTGGAGGACATTCGGTCTTTTGAACCGGGCATTCGGTTTTTTTCGCCGGACATTCGGTAGGAATCTTTGGACATTGAGTTGGTTCTTCGGGACAGAAAGTCGGCCCAGAGGGACATTGGGTCTTTTGGATTGGACATTGGGTCGGTTCCTCAGGGCACTTTGTTACATTATTCGGCCCCGGACACTGAGTCGTCTCTCCGCCGCAGAGCGTGGGTAAAGCCGGACATTTCGTCGGTTTTACCGGACACTCGGTTTCTTTCTCCGGGCAGACAGTTGTCTGTTCTGGGCATTTTGTAAGATCTACTGGGCATTCTGTGGGGTTCGGCGGACAGATCGTAGCTCCTTGTGTACACTCGGTAGGTTCCTTCGGACACTCCGTCGGCTTCGGACAGACAGTAGGCGTCGCCGGACAAACGGTCAGGATCGGATTACATTCCGTAGGTTTCGTGGCGCATTGAGTCGGAACAGCCGGACATTGCGTTCGATCTGTCCCGCATTGGGTTTGACCGCCGGTACACTCGGTCGGCAACGCCGGACATTGGGTGGGGGTAGGATTGCATTCGGTGGGTTGATTGGCACATTGGGTAGGCTCTGCATTCCCACTGCACATCGTCACCGACGGCGGACACTCAGTGAGTTTCATGGGACATTGGGTCTGCTGTTGCGGGCATTGGGTAATAACCGGAAGAACCGAACATTCCGTCGGTGTACCGGGCATACTCGTCGGCCCACCGCAGATGGGAGGATGCACCGGACATTGCGTAATCTGCACCGGGCACTGGGTCTTTTCCCGTGGACAATAGGTATCGACATGAGGACATTCTGTGGTCTCAATTGGGCAGACCGTCGTCTTCTGCACGCACTTGGTTGGTGTAGGAGGACATTGCGTCTCTTCTTCCGGACATCGAGTCGGTTTTTCCCCACACTCTGTTGGGGTAGGCGGACATTCGGTTTGCTTCTTTGGACAGATGGTCGGTTTCTCTTGACACTCTGTGACCTTGGCTGGGCATTGCGTTGGAACCGGATCCGTCGGACAAACAGTCTCTACCACTGGACAGTGCGTCGGATTTCGTGGGCAGACGGTCTCTTTCTCCGGACAGAGCGTCGGCTGCATCGGACATTGTGTCATCTCGATCGGACACATCGTTGGCCGATCCCCGGCAACGCAGATCGTCGGGTCAGCCGGGCATCGGGTTCGGTCAATCGGGCATTGCGTCTCTTTTGCCGGGCAATGAGTGACTCGAGTCGGGCATTGGGTCTTCTCCTCCGGACATACCGTCGCCCTTTCGTTACACACCGTTACAACCGCCGGACATTTTGTCGGTTGATCCGGACAGCGGGTCTCCCGCTGAGGACATTGCGTCGGAACCGGAGGACATTGGGTTTCTTCCTTCGGGCAAACCGTCGTTACGGTTGGACACTGGGTCCGCTCAACCGGGCAGGAGGTTTCGCCCGTGGGGCACTTGGTCGGTTTCTGAGGACAGAGGGTCTCCTCCGTTGGACACCGGGTCTCAGCCTTGGGACACTGCGTCGGTTCTCGTGGGCAAACGGTCTCTATCGGATCCCGTGGGCAGACCGTAAACCGAGCCGGGCAACGAGTCGGCTCTTCCGGACAGCGAGTCTTTGCCTCCGGACATTGAGTCGGTTTGGTCGGACAGAATGTCGGGCCGGCCGGGCAAACCGTCTCTTTTGGAGGACAT
>CAZBKV010000028.1:3907-12867 GCA_964492575.1 uncultured Verrucomicrobiota bacterium
TGAGTGACACACACTGTCGGCTGAGTCGGGCACTTCGTAGAAACCTGTGGACAGAAAGTCTCTCCTTGGGGACATTTCGTCGGAACGATCGGACATTGCGTCCTCTCTACCGTACAGGAGGTCTCTTGGTCAGGACAAACCGTTCGCATCTGAGGACACTCCGTCTCTTTCTTCGGACAATGGGTAGGAACCGTCGGGCATTCAGTGGGTTGGCGCGGACATTCCGTTTCCACCGGATCGGTTGGACAGACGGTGGGAATCGCCGGGCAGCTCGTCCGTTCTAAAGGACAAAGCGTTGGCTTCTCCGGACAGAAGGTCGGTCCGCTCGGGCATTCCGTCTCTTTCGTCGGGCAGAAGGTCTCTCGTTCCGGACACTCCGTAGGAACCTTCGGGCATTGGGTGTCTTCCTCCGGACAGACTGTAAACCGTTTCGGACACTGAGTCGGTTCAACCGGACAGCGCGTCTCTTCCGCCGGGCAACGCGTCATCACCTGAGGACACTGGGTCTGGACCGGATCGGTCGGACAGACCGTTTCTTTGGCAGGACATTTCGTTGGGATGTGCGGACATTGGGTCTCTTCTTGAGGACAGACGGTCTGGCGGGCTGGACATTCCGTTAATTGAGCCACCTCCGGACAAACCGTCTGCACAACCTGGCACTGGGTCGGTTGTGGTGGACAACGAGTGGGTTGTTCTGGGCATTGGGTCTCGACCGCCGGATAGATCGTAGGCTGCTGGCAAGCAGTAGGATCGGTCGAATCAGAAACACAAACTGTGACCTCCGCAGGACACTCTGTCTTTACAACCGGGCAACGGGTTGGATCCGCTTGGGTTGGACAGTGGGTCTCGATGGATGGACAGACCGTCTGATCTACCGGACACTCGGTCTTTGCCTCCGGACATTTGGTAGGAATCTTGGGACATTCGGTTTCTGTCACCGGACAGAAAGTCTCTCCCTGAGGACACTCCGTCTCCTTCAGGGGGCACTGTGTGTCGACCGGATCGGTCGGGCAGACCGTCTCCTGTGCCGGACATTTTGTGATTTCCACCGGGCATTCGGTCTCCCGCACCGGACATTCCGTAGGAATATGGACCCCGGTACACTCTGTCGGCTTCTGCGGACAAACCGTATCGACCGGATCTGCCACACAGAAGGTCGGAATGCTAGGGCAACGCGTCTCTTCTTTCGGACAGATTGTTGATTCTTCCGGACACTGCGTTTCGGCTGTCGGACAAACCGTATCCTCCTGCACGCATTCGGTCTCGGTGGCCGGACATTCTGTCTTGACCTCCACACACTCCGTCACTTCCTGAACACATTCCGTCGGAGTGGGAGGACAAACCGTCGGCTCTTCTCCACTACAAAGGGTTTGATCCGTCTGAACCGGACATTGGGTTTCTACCGGAGGACATCGAGTCGGATCCTCCGGACAAACCGTATCTTCTTGAGAACACTCGGTCGGCTGAGCCGGACACTCGGTTTCAACCTTCGGGCAAATCGTCTCTTCCGGCAGCACCACGCATTCCGTCGGACGGACCGGACACCGCGTCTCTTCCTTCGGACAAGTGGTAGGAATCAAAATGCACTGCGTCGGTTTCTTGGGACAGACCGTAACCTGGGGCTCTTGGGAACATACCGTCGGTTTCTCCACACAAACGGTCGGCCGAGGAGGACACTCGGTAGGCTGCACTGGGCAACGGGTCTGGAAAACGGGGAAGATCGTCGGCTGAATTTGCCGTTCCAGCCGAACCATTCGCACCATGATCAGCCCTCGGCCGATTTCCGGCAGTTGGAGAAAGACCACATGGTGCCCCGCCTTGTAGAAATGCTGAAAATCCATCAGGGGGATCCACGGCGTGCCAGGCGGCGGGCTCACAATTTTATACTCAGGATAATAAAATCCAGGCTCCTCGGCATCAAACTCCACCTGAATCATCGAGCCGGCCCGGACCCGTTTGAGGCGGAACTCAAGGCGCTTCCCTTGCGCCGGGTCAGACCTCGATGGAGATTGGGCCTTTTGCTCTGAAGAAGATTTAACCCAAACGATGCCGGCCAAACACAGCAGGACGACAACGCCGGTCCGGAGGAGCAATTGTCTTGATCGATTGAGAATCACTTTAAACAACATAATCTTTCCTCCTCACAACCGAACACGGACTCCACAAATCAATCGCACATCCTTATTCCCTTTGCAAGAAAAAATGAAATTTTTGTGAACTTGTGCTCGATAAAATTGGGGATTCCTCGATTTAAGAAAGCCTCCTTATTTTGCAGAAGAGCGCCCTTCCGGCCGTGCTGTTTCTGCACCTCAGAGGACAAAAAGTTGACCTTCGCCTTTGCCCCCTCACTGCCTCCCCAAACAAAAAGTTTTTCTCCGGAAAGAATCTTCCTTATTTATGGAAAAAAGGCGGCACAATGAGACGGGTCTTGATCGTAGATGACTCCAACACCCTGCGCCGGATGGTCCGAGCCTGCCTGGAAGGGCTCGAGAAAGTGGAGTTTGTCGAGGCAGCAACCGGGTTAGAAGCCTTGGAACAAATCGCCCTTTCTCCCCCTCATCTGCTCATTCTGGATATTAACATGCCCGATATGCATGGGTTGGATGTGCTGCGTTTTTTGCGTTCACACGAAAACCTGCGTCGTCTGCCGGTGATCATTCTTACGACGCGGGGAGACGACCTGACCCGTCAGGAAGCTCAACAGGCCGGGGCCGATGTTTACTTGACCAAACCGTTTCAGCCGGAAGAACTCCAACAACAGGTAAAACGACTTTTAGAGCGGGCGAACACTTCTGCAAGATCATGAATGAGGCTTCATCCACAGACCGGGAATTTTTTGAACAATTCTTAGACGATTTTTATGCCGACTGCGAGGAACACCTCTCGCAGATCCGGAACGGAATCCTGACCCTCGAACAGCAACTTCAAAGCGGTTCCATCAGCCCGGAAACCGTCCACCAGCTCTACCGCAGCTTCCATACGATCAAAGGCCTTTCTGCGATGATCGGGTTAGACCCCGCCGAACAAGTAGCCCACACTCTGGAAAACCTGCTCGCGAAGCTTCGAAAAGAGCCGACCCGTCTCAATCCCAAGAGCATCGAAGCGATTGAACTGGCCGCCCAACAACTTTCCCAGATTCTGGACCAACATAAAAACCACCAACCCCTCCCTGAAACAGAGACCGTGCTCCAACCGGTCCAACAGGCTGTAGCCGAAGCGGAAGCCACTCCGACTCCCGTCCAACCCCCAGTTTCTTCGCTGCCACCGGAAGTGGCCTCTGAGCTTCCCTCCGGCCTTCATCCCCTGGTTCTCGAAGCCCTGCAACAAGGAGTTTCTCTCTACCGCTTTATCTTTCGTCCTACCCCGGAACGGGCCCGACAGGGAATCACAGCCACCAAGATCCGAATGCGTCTTAGCGAAATTGGCCGGCTCCTTCACATCTCTCCTAAACCCGATCCAGAGACCCAAATTGCGTTCCATTTTTATGTGCTCACGGATCTGGGTCCCACAGAATGGCAACCGCTCAAGAACCAGGGGGTAGAATGGACCCTTCTCCTGAAAGCCGAATCCACCGAATCTTCCCGATCGCCTTCGAAACCTCCCCTTTCCACACCGATCCGCCCTCCCCACCTAGAACCAACAGCCGAGAAAAAATCTCCTACCCTTGAAGAGCCTTCTTCCCCCATCTCCGCAGCGGCTCAACCTGCTCCTCCCCAATCGCCTCCGACCCCTTCGCTTCCGGCCTCCAATCTTGTCCGAATCCCACTTCATCGATTGGACACGCTTCTGACCCTTACGGGAGAGCTGATCATTGCCTGGAATCGAGTGGAACCCCTCCGCCTTCGGCTAGAACAATCCCTCGATCTGGACACAAGGGAGAGCTTCCGAGAAATCTGTCATTCTATGACCTCCAACCTCCGACGCCTTCGGGAAGAATTGCTCTCCCTTCGCCTGGTTCCCATCGGGGAGTTGTTTGAGCGGCTTCGGTTTGCCGCACGGGACGTGGCACGCCAGAAAGGCCGGCGGATCCGCTTCGAAATCTCTGGACAAGAGACCGAGGTCGACAAGGCGATCCTGGACCGACTCCTCGATCCCCTACTCCACCTAGTCCGCAATGCCGTGGATCATGGGATCGAACCGCCGGAAGAACGCCGCCGTGCAGGAAAACCGGAAGAAGGGGTTCTCCGACTTCAGGCTCAATCGACGGCCGATCGGATCGTAGTGATCCTCGAAGACGATGGACGCGGCATCGACCTTAAACAGGTGGAAGAAAAGGCCCACCGGCTCGGAATCCTTTCCAAAGAAGAACACGTCACACTGGACAATCTTTTATCCATCCTCGCCGCCCCAGGATTCAGCACTCGAGAGGAAGCCGACCGGACCAGCGGCCGCGGAATGGGAATGAACGCAGTGATCCAACTTGTCCAGGAACTCGGTGGAAAGATCAACGTCGATACCCTTCCGGGCAAAGGCACCCGATTTACCATTCTTCTTCCGCAGACCCTCCTCCTGACCACCGCCCTGCTGGTAGAAACGGCACATACGCTCTTTGCGATTCCCCAGGCCAACCTCAAACAAGTCCTTTCGATTGATCCGACTCAACTCACGAGGATCGATTCCATGACCTTCTTCATCCATCAAGGTCAACCCATTCCTTGGATCCCCCTTGCGCAAGCCTTGGGGTTGCAGCCGAACCGTTCCCATCCAGAGGCTTCCGAATCGTTGCCTCGATTCGGGCTCCTTATCCCTATGCCGGAACGGGATGTCGTTCTTGGGGTAGATCGAATCTTGAGTTTGGAAGAAATCGTCGTTCGACCACTAACCGATCCGCTCCTTCGGACACCAGGGATTTCCGGGACCACAGAATTAGGAGACGGCCGAACGGCTCTGATCCTCGACCTTTTCAACCTCCTCGATCGCGCCTTTGCCTCGCAACCACCCCATCAGAACCCTCCTCCTTCCCATGGCTAACCCACACTCCAATCGAACCGAAGCCCTCTACCTCCTCTGCAAGGTAGGTCCCTATACCTGTGCCTTTCCGTGCGAGATCGTGGAAAGAGTCCAGATGGCGGAACAACTGGGCACCCTTCCTTCCGTGCCGGATTTCGTCCGTGGATTTATTCTCCATGGCGGACAGCCGGTACCTGTGATTGACCTTCGCCGGCGCTTTGGACTCGAACCTACTTCCCTTACCCTGCACACTCGGCTGGTGATCGTCCGTCTTTCGAACCGCCCTGTGGCCTTTCTCTGCGACAGCGCTCATGAAATCCGCTCTCTTCCTACAGAAATCTTTACCCAGCCTAAGACGGAAGACCTTCCGGCTCCCCTCGCCTCGTTCATCAAACAGGTAGCTCCGACCTCAGAAGGATGGCTCCTGATCCCTTCCCCGGCACGAATCGTCGAGCACTCTGAACGATTATGAATCTCGGCTTATCTCCCATAAGAAGACCAGCTTCCTCTCTTCGATCGAAGAGGCCAAAAATCCTTTTGTTTTTGGGAAAAGTTCCAGAACAATGAGGACATTGCGCCATGAAACCGCAAGGCAAAAAACAAGAAAACCATATATCTGAATCAAGCCGCCATCGTGAGCCAGATTCGGTGGCCCACTACTCCGCCACACAAATCGACTCCTTGCTCTCTTCCCTCCAAGACCGGATGCAGACCCAGCTGGATCATCTCCATCACGCTTTTACAGCGCTGGAGGAACTGGCAGGGGCCTTTCGAGAAGACGCCCAACGATTGGACGGAGTGTCCAAAAGTTCCCTGGAATTGGCAAAGTCTATTGCCGAAATCGCCTCTTCCATTCAAGAATTAACCGCTGCCACCACCCGCGTAGCTTCCGCCATCGAGGAAAACGCAGCAGCAGCTGAAGAAACTGCCCGTTCCTTAGACCAGATCACCCAAAACACCCATCAAGTCTCCGGCTCTCTCCAACGAGTGACCGAACACCTCTCCACAGTCCATGCAACCATTCAACAGATTCGTGACGAAGTACAAAACCTCTCCACCAACGCCGCCGAAACAGCAGCGTCGATTGAAGAGACCAACCGCTCCATCCGAGGTATCGCACAGAGTGCCGAAGTCCTTGTAGCCGCGGCCCACCAGACTGGGACCTCCATCCAACAAATCGCCGCTTCCGTGGAAGAATCGACCGGAATGATGAAAGGCCTGGCCACCCATGTGGAAAAGGTCGCCATCGCAATGGAACAGACCTCAAAATCCCTTGAGCAAACGGCCCAAAGCAGCGGCCAAATCCGAACCTTAGCCGCCGATACCGCTACCGCGGCGACCCAGATGGAAGCCAGCTCCCGTCGGGTTGCCGAGCTGATCGATCAAACTCGGCACCAGGCCATCCATAGCAAACAGAGCGCGATCGAAGGCAGCCAAGTCATCCAGCAAGCCATCGAAGGAGTACGCCAGCTTCACGAGACAATGACCGAGGCCCATGCCCTTACGGAGAAGATGCGCACCCTCGGCCAAGAAGTCCAGTCCATCGTCCGAACCATCAACCTCTTCTCCGAACGAACCAACCTCCTCTCGATCAACGCCTCTATCGAAGCCGCTCGAGCCAAAGAGGCCGGTCGAGGATTCGCCGTCGTAGCCGAGGAGATTCGGAATCTGGCCAATCGAGCTGCCCAATCTACCGAACAGGTCTCCTCGCTGATTGATCACCTTCAATCCAGCCTGCAGACCGTAATCTCCTTCCTCCAAAAGACTTCCCATCGAGTCCAGGAGGTCACCACCCTCTCAAACTCCGGGCTCCAGGCTCTTCACAAAATCATCGATACGATGGGACAAACTGCAGAACTGATCGAGCAGATCCACCAAGCCGCCCAGGAACAACTCGCTGCTGAACAAAACGTCCTGAGCAACACCCAGCAGGTCTCCCAGCATACGGAAACCATTGCCCGCGCTGTCCAAGAACAATCCCAAGCCCTCCAAACCGTCTCCCAATCCGCGGCCCAAATGCGTTCCATGGCGCAACAAGTCCTCCAAGCCCTAGAACAACAAACCCTAGCGGTACGGGAAATCGTTCGTGCCTCTCAAGACACCTCAGAACAAGCCGAACAAATCAAACGCGCCGTGGACGAACAGGCCCAGGCCATGGCCCAACTCACCGAGGCCTCCATACAAATCCGTCATGCCATCCAACAAATCGCAAACGTCCTGGACCGCCAAGCCGCCGCCTCTGATCAAATCACCCGTCAAGCCCAGCAAATCAGCGAGCGTATCACCCGGATCACTCAGGCCACCGACGAACAATCCACCGCCGGAAAAGACATCGCCCAGACGATCAAAGCCATGCGCGATCAATCCGCGACCATCGCTCAAGCCCTTCGTGACCAAGACGAAGCCGTCCAACTCCTCCGCCAACATGCCGAATCCATTGCCAAACAGATCCAACAGCTCGCCCAAACCAACCGATCCAACGTCGACCGCCTCCAGCAGGTGACCTCCCGAACCCAACAAGTCCAAACCCTTTTCCAGACCACGGCCGAGCAATACCAACAAATCCGGACCCTTCTGGTTCAACTTCAAAACTCCATGGAAGCCTCCTCCTCCCTTTTTGCCATCTGGAAACGTTGGGCCCGTCGAAAGAAACGCCAATCCTCTCCATCCTAAAACCTTCCACTCTCTATGAAAAACCGCACAGGACACAAACCCGATTTCAATAACTCCCTTCCCTCTCACCAGGAGATGCATCCTGGTTCTCCATCCTCTTCGCCTCTTGCCGTCTCTCCACCACAGCGAATCGCCACGGCCTGGATTGATTCTCAAGGAACCGTCCAGCGATTTGAAGGCGACTTCTTCCAACCCCTCCAGGGAAAACCCCTCTGGAGTCTCCTCCCTGACTCGGCAGCACAAATCCTTCAACAGACACTGGACCAACTCCGCTCCACTCAATGGCCCATCGCCTGTGAAGTTTCTCTTCCCCCGACAAAGTCCATCCCCTTGCCCACTCCTTCTGTGCTCCGATGGGAATTTGAACCGACTTCCTCCTCTGAAGAGCAGGAGAAAGAGCTCCTGGCTCGTGTCACTGTGTTCGACGTCTCAGCTTTACGGCAGGCGGAACACGCCCTTTGCCAACAGCTTAGTCAAACTCCACCGCCGGCCGAACCGTCCCTCCTTCTCTCCCAACTGGCAGAATTTCCTGGACCGATCGGGGAGCCGCTTTGGGTTGAGCTGGAAAAATGGCTTGCTGCTTCGGACTGGCCCCTTCGCCACGCTGCCATTGCTCTGGCCACCCAACGCCTCAGCCCCTTTGACCAGTCCAAAATCCTCCAAAAACTCCGCCAACATCATCACCAGGTGACCCTCCTCAACAGCTTCCTCCAAATCCTCTCAAAGGTGGAATGGGATCCCCGGCCGCTTCTTACCGCCCTGCTCCACGACCCGGATCCTGACCTCCGCCTCTACGGCCTTACCCTCATCGGCCGACGCAACGACTCCACCGCCGTCCCGCTCTGCCTGGAGGCCCTGAAAGATCCGGATCCCAACGTGCGCTATCATGCGATCGAAACCCTAGGCCACCTCCGGGCCCGCGAAGCCGTCGAACCTCTCCTCCAAATGGTTTCCCCATCCGACCCTTACCTTACCTTTGCCGCCCTGGAAGCCCTTCGGCAAATCCAGGCCTCCATCCCAACCCAAAAGCTCCTTCCGCTTCTGGACGACCCTCTCCTTCGAGAAGCTGTCGTCGACCTCCTAGGAACCGTAGGAGATCTTTCTCTCCTGCCAACCCTTCTTTCCTATGCTTCCCAGGCCACCTCCACCCCTCAATTCCTCGCCCACCTCGTAGAGGCCATCGTGAAAATCCTCTCCCGCGAACAACAAAAGAATCCTGACAACGCCCGTCAGTGGATCCAAACCGTCCAAGCCCATCTTTCCCCTCCCCTCGTAGATGCCTTGTTCCAGGCCCTTTCTCAAGCAGATCAAGAAAAAGCCCAGGCGATCCTCACCTT
>CAZBKV010000029.1:0-1249 GCA_964492575.1 uncultured Verrucomicrobiota bacterium
ATGGCCAAAATCGCAAGGACTCCAATGATTTCAATTAAAGTGTATCCTGTGTGAAGGAAGAAGGCTTTGGGCCTTTTCAGCCTTTTGTTCTTTTGATGCCAATGTTGTGTTTTCATTCCTTCTCCTTTATTTTATCGAATCGATTTCATCATTGTTAACAAAGGTAAGAAGATAGAAACAGCGACCAATCCTACAATACATACAATTGTGACAATAAGAATGGGTTCAAGAAAGCTTAAAATCCGTTTCAATTTTCGGGGGATTACGATGTCGTAATATTGTGCTACGTTGGCCAGGGCCTCGTCTAATTGCCCGCTTCGTTCTCCGATAGCTACCATCCGAACTAAAAGAGGAGGGAAAATAGGGTCGTCCCGCATTGCTTCTCCTAATGTTTCGCCGCGTTCTACTGCATCTTTAAGTAGCAAGACTCGTTTTTCCATGACGGGGCTTCCGGTAAGGGAGGAAGTGAGTTCTATCGCTTGGAGAATGTTAATTCCTGCTCGATATAATAATCCTAGGTTATGAGCATATCGAGAACAAGCGATCATGTGAAAAAGAGGGCCAAAGAGGGGGATTTTCATTCGAATTTGATCTATGTGATAAGCAATGGTAGGGCTTCGATGAGAAAGAAAGGAAAAGGCCATGGGAAAACCTCCGAATAAAACGATAGGGAGCCACCAGAACTTTCGTGCTAACTGACCTAGATGAAAGATAAACTGGGTAAGAGCGGGCAATGTGGCATTGGTAGCTTGTAATAGGTTTTGGAATTTAGGGACTACGATTGTAAAAAGGAACATAACCAAGCATAAGACCAAGGCTAAGACGATTACTGGATAAGCTGTGGCTTGTCGAATATCCGCGAGGGTTTGATCGATCCACTCAAAGTAGCGCCTCAGATCTGTTAACACCTCAGGAAGATTCCCACTCGCTTCTCCGGCACGCACCAGATAGACCATTGCTTGGGGGAAAACCCCAGGGTACTGGCTCATTGCTTCATAGAGGCTATAACCTGATTCCAATCCTTCTCGAACACCGAGCAAAGCCCGTTGGAAAACTCGGTTTTCGCAATCAGAAGCCGCATACCCAATGGCCTCTACCATAGGAATTCCGGCTTCCAGCATAAAGGTCATGACGGTGCAGAAATTAATTAACTCCTTTCGCCGACGACCTCCTCGGAGTCTTAATCGTCGTCGGGTGGTCACCCTTTCCTCTCGGTGCGCCTGCAATCGTGAGCTGACCAACCATAATC
>CAZBKV010000029.1:1259-12809 GCA_964492575.1 uncultured Verrucomicrobiota bacterium
TCCCTCTTGACGCAGTCGTTCCTCCAGCTCCCGCTGGTTGGAAGCGGTCAAGGTACCAGATCGTCTTTGTCCGTTTGCATCGACAGCCACGTAAGCAAAACGCGGCATCGGAAATCCTCCTTTCCTTATTCTGACATAGGAACGACGCGTAGAACTTCTTTTAAATCTGTGATTCCCAGATGAATTAACCGCAGCCCATCCTCGAATAAGGTCTTCATTCCTTTTTGACGGGCCAACTCTTTGAGTTCCCTTGCTGGAGCCCGCCGGAGAATCGGTTCGTGGAAGGAAGCATCTACCACTAATAATTCAAAGATTGCATGTCGGCCCCGATATCCGGTTTGACGGCACTCCGCGCATCCGGAAGATTCAAAGATCTCTTTTCCTTCCCATTCCGGACTCCATTCTATTTGGAATTTTCGCAGATAGTCTGGAAGGTGGGTGACCCGACGTTTGCATTTTGGGCAGAGGCGTCGTACCAGTCGCTGGGCTATGACCCCGATCAAACTCCCCGGTAGAAGATAGGGTTCTACCCCCATATCTAACAGCCGGGGGATCGCCCCTACTGCATCATTTGTATGCAATGTTGTAAAGACAAGGTGACCAGTTAATGCAGCACGGATCATCAGGCGGGCTGTCTCCTGGTCTCGAGTCTCTCCTACCAGAATAATATCCGGGTCTTGCCGCAAAAGGGTTCGAAGGCCTGCGTCGAATGTCAGCCCAATCTCCTCCTTTATTTCGGTCTGACAGAGCCCTTGCAAACGATATTCAATTGGATCCTCAAGGGTAAAGATGGATCGTTCCACTGTATTGAGTTCATTCAAAACCGAGTAAAGTGTGGTGGTTTTACCGCTTCCGGTTGGGCCTGTAACAATGATAACACCGTAGGGGGTTTGAATGAGCTGGCGTAATTTTGCCTCAATTTCCTTCGACATTCCTAATTTGGAGATAGAAAGGGGGCGGCTTGCTGGGTCTAGGATCCGGATCACGACGTTTTCCCCATAGGCGGAAGGGAGGGAAGAGAGCCGCAGGTTAATCACTCGACGAGCAACCAAGACGTTGGCCCGGCCGTCCTGGGGAAGGCGACTTTCTGTGACATCCATGTTTCCCAATACCTTTAGGCGGGCGATGACGGCTGACTGCAGGCCTTTTGGAATGAATAACTCGGTGCTCAACATGCCATCAATCCGCATCCGCACCCGCATGTACTTGGCTTGGGGTTCAAAGTGAATGTCACTGGCTCCTTCTTCTACTGCTTGATGGATGATGCGATTGACCAATTGGATGATGGGCGCGTCTTCTTCGGTCGCACCTTCCATCATCAGTTCGTCCGGCTGGGGACCTTCGGGGGCCCGTTCGAGGAGTTCTTTTCGAATGGGGCATCGACGGATTCTTCGACCTGTTCGGCGCGTTCTCTTCGATCAATAACAGCAATAATATCCGGCTCTGGCGCTCCGTATACTTCGACTTCCATCCCGGAAAGCTGCCGCAGCATGTCAATCGCTTCCACATCCAATGGATCGGCCATGGCGACCAGCAACCGGCCATCTACCCGTGCAAACGGCACGGCAGCAAGCTGGCGACAGACCCGGGTGGGAATTTGATCAAACAGGGAGAAATCGATGGCTTGTTGATTCAGATCGATGACTTGGCAATGGGCTTCTTTTGCCAGGAATTCGGCTAGTTTTTCGGGGCTGACCAGGCCCAAATCGATAATTACTCGCCGAAGCGGTTGACGACGTCGTTCTTGTTCTCGAAGAGCCAGGCGGACTTGCTCTTCGGTCAAGACCCCTTCTTCGACTAATCGACGGGCTAACCGGGTTCCTTCGATTCTTTCATTTTTTGTCTCTTCGGCATGGGCCATGACGGGGCATACTCGTTTTGTCGTTTGATTATGCTATTACATTAGTTTGCATCTTTACTCTATTTTAACAATCTGGGAGAAGCGTTTGTTTCCGATAAAATCCAAAAAATTTTATGGATAACTAATATCATAAGGCACAGCTCTCTCTACTCTCTATCCAGATGCCCCCCCTTCCCTATCCACTTTTCACAAAAAAGAAGAACACATCCCAATTCAACCGAGAAATCACCTCTAAATCGATCTCCTTCAGACACCCCCCTACACTGCAAGCCCCAAACCCTTCTTTATCCGCTTGCTTCACACCTTCCGCGTCCGAAGAAATCGATCCGGTTGCCCCTGCGGTAATAAACCCCGATGCATCACCTTTGCCACCACAAACAGCGTCGCACTTGCATTTGGACAAGCCGCCACACAAGTCCCGCATCCAATACACTACGCGGCGTCCTTCGTCTTTTCGGTCACTTTCTTCTAGGAACTGGAATCGTATTTACATCTGGAGCCGAACCGGTCCGGACCGAGATGTATCCCCAGCAGCATGATGCGGTCCAAGGCCGACCGATCGACAATCAGGTCTTCCTCACCGGAAAGGCTCGGGCCCGAAGCGGTTCGACCGTAATCGTCTCTCCCTCCTTAAAACTCCGCATACAGACCTGGCAGGTCGCTGTCCTTTGTCTCTCTGTATCCTGAGCCTCTTTGCGCTTTTGTGACGTCGGCATGGATGCCTTTTTGCCGAGTTAAGCCTTCTCGGGCTTTCCGGGGCGTAGGACCATCCCAGGCTGCATCGGATGGCCTGCTACAAACTCCTTCCAGCCTAGCACGCGGCCTCCTTCCTGCTGGAGGCGCTCAATCCACAGTGCTCCTTCTCCACAAGCCACCAAAATCCCCTGTGGGCCGACTTGCAGAATTGTTCCGGGCCGGGCCGAAGCCGCTTCAGGGGGTAGTTCTTCCGGTTGGGCCGGTCGTCCCTGCCAGATCTTCAGGATCGGTCGCTTGGAAGCGGGAAGCCGGGCCACCGCTCCAGGCCAGGGATTTAAGGCCCGAATCTGGCACCAAATCCGCCGGGCCGGCTGCCCCCAATCGATCCAACTATCCTCTCGGGTGATCTTTGGAGCGTAGGAGGCCTGCTGAGGATCCTGTCTCTGAGGGGTCAAACGTCCGGCCAAATAGTCGGGAAGGATTCGAAGCAAAAGCTCGGCCCCCCGTTCGGCTAAGGTATCATGGAGTGTCTGGGCGGTATCCTCTGGGCGGATCGGAACTTCCTCCTTCGTCAATGCGCATGATTGTCACCCCGGTTCGGTCTTCTCCGTTGAGGAGGGCTCGTTGGATCGGAGCGGGGCCACGATAGGCAGGAAGCAGAGAAGCATGGACATTTAAGATTCCATAAGGAGGAATCGCAAGAAGGGCTGGGGGTAAGATCTGTCCGTAGGCCACGACGACCATGAAATCCGGGCGTAGATGTTGGATTTGAGCCAAAAATTGCGGGTCTCGGACTCGGGCCGGGGTCCACACCGTTAAGCCTACTTTTTCCGCAAAATGCTGCACTGGTGTGGGAGTTGGTTGAAGTCCCCGACCCCGAGGTTTGACGGGTTGGGTGACAACCCCAATCAGATCGATAGAATCTGCCGCATGAAGTTTCCGAAGGGTGGGGAGAGAAAACTCCGCCGAGCCGAAAAAGATCGCTTTGGGCCGGCTACGATGCATGAACAAAGGTCTTTCTGATCGATTCGTGGATCTTCTGAATTATCCTAATTCTTTCTGCATTAGGAACGATCGTCTTTGTGGCGGACGATGATCTGGGAAATCTCTCCTAATCGAACCCGTACTTCTTGGGCGCCAAGTTGAGCTGGAACCACGTACATATCCGTACCGGTCATTCGGGAGATCCGTTTGGCCACGATTTCTCGTTTCGGGGTCTTGATTACGAGTACTAAGTCTCGTGTGGCCGGAGTAGGAACCAGCCGGAAGAAATCCTGAAACGTGGTTTCAATAAAGCGACGGTCAAAGGTGTACTGGCTCCGGTCGTAAACCTTTCGTTGAAAGCTTTGCTGTGCCCCACTTTCTTTCTTTGTCGTAGCAAGGCGTAATCCACTGGAAGGCAATACCTGCCGTGAAGTCGCTCCTCCGGCGGATGCTCCGGCCGGTTGGGGGGCAGGAACAGGTTCTGCCGGCATCTCTGCTGGAGCCGCTTCGGTTTCCAAGGTAGGCGAGGCCAAAAAGGCCAACGGAGCGATTCCTGGAAAGACTGCCGATAGCCCACAGACCAGTCCTACCGGACGATTGCGATAAAATGCGATTTCGTACGCTGCAAGCAGGTTCGCCAAGTACACCGCCATCAACATAAATAGTCCCAAAGGGGTTACAAACAATTGTCCCAATCCAACCATGTTTTGGGGTAACGGGACCCGCGGTGGTTCATGGACAACGATCGGTTTTGGTTTGGGACGCGCCTCTGGGGGAATCTCAATAAACGGTTCCGCAAAAGGACGGAGCTTCGAATCTTTTGCCATCTTCTTTAACGTCTCCTGGTCAAATTTGCTCCAGGGAACCCGCTTGGAAAATTCACCCGAATCCAGCAAGAAAACAACCCCTTGTTCATTAAAATTGGCCACACGCCCCCAATACCGTGTCCCATCCATCAACCGATACACCTCGCTGGACCACGCGGTCCCACACAACAGCACGGTCACAACGAGTAACCCCATCCATTTGATCCATTTTCCTTTCATCGCCTTCTTTTCCTAACAGATTTTGTGCCAAGAAGGAAGTCCCAGGCTTTCGATTCTTGGCCAGGGAGAAAGACGATCTTTGTCGATGTCGGGCCTCTCTTCCGCATGCTAACGGTAGCGTTCTCGAATCCGATCCATCGCCCAGGCGGCATGCTCTGCAAGCAACGGATCGGCCCCTTGCCGAAAGCGTTCCAGCTCCGGCAAGGCCTCTTCGGTTCCGGTTTCTCCCAACGCAACCAGGGCATTCCGCAGTAACCCCTGAACTTTGGCCCGCATCAATGGGGTCCCTCGAACGGAATCGATCAGGCCTTCGGATCCTTTTTGAAGCCATTCCAGCAGGTTGGGTTCTTCCAATTCTGGCCGTGCCCAAGGGGTCATCAATTTCCCCGAACGAGCAAACCGGTTCCAGGGACAGACCTCTAGGCACCGGTCACATCCAAAGACCCAACCGGAAAACTTCGAACGCAGGTCCGATGGGATTGGCCCCCGATGTTCAATAGTCAGGTAAGAAAGGCACTTTCGGGCATCCAGCTCGTAGGGTGCCTGCAAAGCCCTGGTTGGGCAGGCTTCCAAACAACGCCGGCAGGTCCCACAACGGGTGGGCATGGGAGGATCCGGCGGCAACTCCCAACTCATCAGGATCACCCCTAAAAACAACCAGCTTCCGTAGCGGGGATGGATCAACTGGGTGTTTTTTCCAATAAACCCGATGCCGGCCCGAGCCCCCCAGGCTCGTTCTAACACCGGTCCGGTGTCGAGATATGCCCGAGTCTGCAGTCCGGACGGACCGATCCGGTGGAGAAACTCTTCCAGTTGCCGTAAGGGTTGTCGCAACACCTTATGATAATCCCGATACCGAGCATAGCGGGCTACACGTCCGTGATTTGGACGTGGCTTGAGGGAGTCTTTCCGCGACGGATGATCCTGCCACCCTTCCCACCAGTAAGAAGCCGCTACCACCACAACAGTCCTCACACCGGGCAACACCAGAGCGGGGTCAAGTCGTTTTTCTAACGTACGGGCCATGTAGTCCATTCCCGCATGATAGCCGGCCTCCACCCACCGCTGCAGCCTTGGCGCTTCTTTCTCCAACGGTTCGGCTCGGGCAAAACCACAAAGGTCCCATCCGAGTTGAAGGGCTTTTTGGCGAATCTGTTCTTTCACGAGCGGATCTGTCGGTGAAGCTCCTGGGTCGAGGTATCCTGCTGGGCAAGGCGGAAGTGATACAAGACCTGTCGGACCAATTCTGTCAACGAACGCAATCCGGTGTTCATCAACACATCGGCCTGGCGGTAGACCGGCATTCGTTGCTGGAGGAGTTCTCGGATTCGGCCCAGCGGATCGGGGACCTGAAGGAGGGGGCGGTTTTTCGACCGACGCAGCCGTCGGTACAACACCTCCGGCGTCGCCCAGAGACAAATCACCAACGCATGTTGTTTGAGGCTGGCAATGTGGTTTGGATTGGCGCCCATCCCGCCGCCTGTGGCAATCACCACCTTATTCATAGTGGCCAGCTCCTGAACCACCTCTGCCTCCAATCGACGAAACTCTGATTCTCCATACCGAGCAAAGATTTCTGGAACCGTAAGCCCGACTTTCTCCTCAATGTACCGGTCGTATCAATAAAACGAAATCGCAAGCGGTGGGCCACCCGTCGGCCGACCGTGGTCTTCCCTGCCCCCATAAAACCGATTAAGGCTAAATTTCGAAATTGGCGTTTGGATTCCGGCACAGTTTTAGTTTTCCTAGAGCTTGTCCGAAAAAGGGTATGAGTCAATTTTTCTATATCGGCGCGCTAGGGACAGCGCGCCCTACCTACCCTCGATCCGGCGTGTTTTTCTATCCTAGAAAAGTCTTCCATTCAAACCGCCCAGCCGATTTTTCGGATGGGCTCTATGTTTTAACTTTTCTTCTCCTGTTCGGCTTCTTTCCATGAGAGATAAATGCCTTTTAGAGTAAGCTCCGGATCATGAGTCGCCTCCAGCTGAGTGGCGGTCATGACCAGGGAGGCATCCCCACCGGTTGTTACAATTCGGCAATGATTCCAGCCTGTCTGTTGAAGCAGATCTTTTACAAGCCCTTCGACTAGATGTCTGTACCCCTGAAGGACCCCGATACAGATTGCCTGTTCCGTACTTTTACCGATGACGGACTGGGGCAGGCGCCATTCCACCCGCGGGAGGAGAGCCGTTCGCTCATAGAGGGCATCCCGCATCAAACCAAGTCCCGGTGCAATAATCCCGCCGATGTAGGTCCGCGGAGGAGCGACAATATCAAAGGTTAAGGCGGTTCCAAAATCCAGGACCAGGACCGGGGCCCCGTAAAGACGGGCAGCTGCCACCGCATTGGCGAGTCGATCCGCTCCGATCGTTTCGGGCTGTGGGTATTGGATTTGGATCCCCCGGACCGTCTGAGCGGTAAGAACATAGGGGTCTTGCTGCCAATGACGACTTATAAACTGCTGTAACCTCTCCGTCGCTTTGGGAACGACACTAGCTAGAGCAACGGCTTGAGGAAGCGTCCCTTCTTCTACCGTCAAACCTATCTGTTCTGGGGACTCCATCACAGCAGAAGTTGGAATGAGCCCGGTCTGTTCGATTCTCCCGTTGTAGAATCTTGCCCAATGAACGTGGGTATTTCCCACATCCAGCACCAGCACCGCTTCTTCCGCCTGCAACCTCACTGCCTTTTTGTCTACCTTTGATTTTATGACCTTTTACGTTTCAGTCTTAGAGTGAGAAAGATACGTCACCATTCCACTTTGTAAGGTCAGTGATTTTCCCCTGTGGGTCCGAACCACCAATCCTCCGTTTTCATCCAAGGCTTCCGCAACCCCTTCTACCACAGCTGTTCCGGTGTCCACCCGAACTTTTTTCCCTAATGTATCGGAACGCCATCGCCACTCTTCTGCTACCGCTTCGCATCCCTCGTCCACCAAGGTTGCATATAATCTGTCTAACTCCCGAAGGAGATCCACCGCGCAAGCCGGCCGATCCACCGGATAGCCTACCACCATACGCAACGAACCGGCTTGATTTCGAAGGGTCTGAGGAAAGTCCTGTTTTTGTTGATTTACGTTCACCCCTATCCCGAGCACCACGTAATGAATCCGATCCAGCTCAGCTCGCAGTTCGGTCAAAATCCCAGCCACTTTATATCCATCGATCATAACATCATTCGGCCACTTTAGGCGGACGGATCGTTTGGCGTAACGTTCCAAAACGCGGGCGACTGCCACCGCTGCCATCAACATAATCCATCCTGCCTGAAACGGCTGCCAAGGTGGGCGCAAAAGGACGGAGAACCAAAGGCCTTTCCGTTCATGGGAAATCCAACTCCGTCCCATTCGACCTCGTCCCTGCGTCTGGGCTTCGGCAAACACCACCACCCCTTCCGGCAACCCGTTTCTTCCCAGACGATCCACCACATCGTTAGTAGAGCCGGTTTGTTGATAGACATAGATTTCCCGTCCAATGCATCGTACCGAACCCAATCTTGCCTTCAAATCGTCCGCATACAGACCGTCCGGGCCTGAAAGAAGCCGATACCCCACGTGCGGTGTGGCTGTAATGTGGTAGCCTAATTTTCGAAGCATTTGAATCCGAGACCATACCGCAGCGCGAGAAATCCCAAGCTGCGCTGCTAACTCCTCGCCCGAAAGCGCCTCCCCTTGTGCATTCCAAAGGGCCGCCAAAATCTTCTCGTCGATCCCGCTTTGGGAGCCAAGCTGGTATTCACCCTCTTCTTTCTTTCCTTTCCTCCGCATCATACGAAGTCGAGCCCGATATCCACCGCTCGTGCTGAGTGGGTCAAAGCACCCACAGAAATGTAGTCCACCCCACACTCTGCGATTGAACGAACCGTATCGAGCGTCACCCCTCCGCTCGCCTCAATCTTGGCTCGGCCATCGATGATCCGCACCGCCTCCCGCAACGTCTCTAGATCCATATTATCCAGCATAATCCAGTCTGCCCCCGCCTCGACCGCCCAACGCACCTGATCCAAATTCTCTGCCTCCACCTCGATCAGCAGGTTCGGCCACCGCTCCCGTGCTTTCCGGACGGCCACCACGACCGGATGGGGTTGGGTATCCCGTAGCGCTGCCAAATGGTTGTCTTTAATCACCACCATGTCATACAGCCCCATCCGATGATTCCGCCCTCCTCCACATCGGACGGCGTATTTCTCCAAAATCCGAGAACCGGGTGTTGTCTTCCGGGTATCCAAAATCTGCACGTTCAATCCCTCCACCTCTTTCACAAACAAAGCCGTCAACGTCGCAATGCCACAAAGCCGTTTCAGATAATTTAAAGCCACTCGTTCTCCGGTTAGAATCGGTCGAGCCGGGCCTTCGACCACGGCAATCGGTTGACCGGCTTGGGCTCGCTGGCCGTCTTTGACCAATTCTTTCATGCGAACTCGTCGGGAGAGAATCTCAAAGACAATGCGGACCACCGGTAAGCCGGCCACCACAATCGGTTCTCGGGCCACGAACATGGCCCGGGCTTGGGCTCTGGCAGGAACGACAGCAAGAGTTGTGACATCTCCGGGGCCGACATCTTCCCGGATGGCCTGGCGGACCAGTTTTCGTACCCACCCTAACGGTAATGTTTCCATATCGTGGGTTTGATGATGCCAAAGGCTGGGCAAAGGGCAAAATGAGATTCTGCTTTTCCAAGCATATGAAGCTCTGGAAAATATCGTTAACTTCTCTCTTTCCATCCTCCACCAGACCAGAAACCCTGCAAGATGCGCTGTTGTTTGGAAGCTCATAAAAAGATCCTCCTCCCTCACCTTCCGAACAAAGCGAAAGCAAGGGGGGACGACGGGCAAACCTAATTTGTCCTTCCAAGAAGGACAAATTTCAGCCAAATTGTCCTCAAAAGGAGGACAAATGGTCCGAGAACTGATTCATCAGAAGATCGTGGACGCCCTGGCAATGGCCCCACCTCGGCTAACTCCTCGCAAGTTTTCTCTCTAAGACAGCCCTCCCTCTTGTTCTCCTTTCTGGATCATTGTGTAATCATTCAAAGATATGAGTTCTTCTTCATACCAAATGGTCGCGGAACACGATCGGCTGGGACGTCTGCTTGGGATTGAGGTCGTAGAAGTCCGCCCCGGTTATGCCAAAACCAAACTCCTTACCAAAGAGGAACACCTAAACGGTGTCGGGGTGGTTCACGGCGGGGTCCTGACCACCTTAGCCGATATTGCCTTCGCCCTCGCTGTGAATGCTTATGGGGAGATCACCCTCGCTATTCATCTCGACATCTCCTTTCTCAAAGCCGTTCGCCGTGGGGTCCTCTTTGCCGAAGCCCAAGAAATTTCCCGACGTACTCGAATCGTGACCTGCGACGTCAAGATCCAGGATGAATCCGGGGAACTTGTCGCCTTATTCCATGGGGTTGCCTACCGGACCGGTCATCCTCTTCCCCAATCCGAAGCCCGTTTGAAAGAGACTCCCTCTTCTTCTCCCGGCGAGAATCCATCCTCCTAATCCCAGCATTCCCAACACCGTACAGGTCCAACCAAACCGATCCCCATAGCGGGTGTAATAAGTGGGTCGAGACCGAACCGGAACTGGAAGATCCCAGATCCAGATCTGGGGAGCATAGACCGATCGGTTGGATCGGTTTTCATGCCCTCGAAACCGTCCTTGCGTGTCGAACCAACACGTCAGCCCGTTATTCCCACACCGCAACAGCAGGATCCCATTCTCCACAGCCCGAAACATTGCGTTCCAGGCATGCTGCCACTGGGCGGCACTCTCTCCAAACCACCCATCGTTCGTCATGTTCAAAAGCACTTGGACCCCCGGCAGCCTTGCATGTTCTCGCACCAGATGAGGAAAGACGTCCTCAAAACAGATCAACGGGGCCAATCCCACCTCCCTCCCGTGAACCGAGATCTGAAATCGAACCGGTCGATCCCCTGGGGTCAAACTCTCTGGGATCGGAGTCAAATAGCGCATCCAGGGAATCCATCGCTCCAGCGGAATCATCTCTCCAAAAGGAACCAAATGCCGTTTGTGATAGACCTGGACAATCTCTCCTTTCGGGCTGCAGAGAAAGGCCGCATTGTAGTATCGAAACCGATTCGACCCTCCCGGAACCGGCACCGCATCCTCTGCCCCAAAGACAAACCAGACCCCGGCCTGCCGAATCTCCGCAAACAACGCTTCATACTGTTCCTGGGACAGATTGGGTAAGGAAGCCTCCGGCCAAACCACCAGATCCGGTTTCGCTTTCAAAGCCTCGCGCGTCAATCGCAGCAACACACGGTAGCGGTACGCCGTCTCGTTCGGATCAAAGATCAGACGTTGGGGAATGGACGGTTGCACCATGGCAACCCGCAAAGAAATCGAGGGATGGGAAGGGGATTTTTCTTTCCATGCCTCCTGAATTCCATGCAACCAAATCCCGCCGATCACCAGCCACATCGGGGCCGTCTCCAACCCCACCATCGTCGTCCCCCAAAACGGCCGAAACAAAGTCTGAAACCCTTTGGTCCGTGCCCGAAGCCGTTCCCAAGCCACTACCATCCCACCGATCAATCCCAACGATCCCCATACCACACACGCACTTACCCCGTACACCCCCGTCCATCGAGCGATCCATAGAAGTCCGATCTGAGCATGCTGGCTTACGCCGAGGAAGTTCCATGGAAACCCACTCAGAAACCGCGCGCGGATCATCTCCAAAGCAACCCAAAGCAGGGCCCCCCAGGCATATAAGATTTGCCGGTTCACCCATGGAACCTCAGACCATCGCCATCGGTAGCCTCCTCTTTCTGGATTTTCCTTCGGCCCAATCGCTTCCAACCCTTTCCATATCCCCCAGACAAACACCGCCGGGTAAAGGGCTAGATACGCCGATAGAGCCAGCCAACCGGCCACCGCACCGGACGGGAACGGGTTGTACAAAAGCCAATACAAATCCAACAGCCAAAAGACCAGCCCTACCC
>CAZBKV010000030.1:0-9223 GCA_964492575.1 uncultured Verrucomicrobiota bacterium
GTGCCCTACAAGAGGCTCGATCCGACGGATTTCCCCTGCCCTTACTCCAGGCCCTCTGTCGATACTGTCGAACTGCACCTGACCGTCTTGCCCCTCAAATCCTTCACCTTGCCCGCCAGGCGATTCCCTCCACCAACTCCACCTACCGCAGCATCCTTCATGCCCTGGAAACCTGGTGGACCGGAACCCAACGAATCCGTTTTCTGACCGACTGCCTACGAAACACCTTGCGCTCCTCTCTCACCCCAACCAATCTCTGGCTCCACGCCTTCGGTCAAAACTGGCTGGTGCAAATCCAACAGCTGCCTTCCACTAGCTCTACACGCTCCTCGGCTCCTCTCTACCAAGCCGGATTTTATCCCAAACCCCTCCTCCAAAGTTGGGTCCTTCCCGTCTGGGAGAAACGGAGCAGAAAAATTCCCCGCTTCTTTTCCGTCCAAATCCGCCTCGCCGGACAGTCCCTCCTCAAATCCGAATCTCATTCAGTCCCGAAAGCTCCCCTTGCCCAATCCGCTTTACCGGTGTTCTCGGCACAAGCCTTCCATTCCGTGCCGTCTTCCACCCAATCCTCTACGCTTTCCCCAACTGCGATCTCCCTTACGGCTCAGGTTTTCCTTATCCATCCCCAAGCCGCCTTTCAACAAGCCCGACGCCGGACACTCCTTTTCGGCACCCTCCTGGTCTTTGTGATGGTCATCGGGGCCCTCGCCCTGGTCCAAACCCATCGCGCCCTTACCCACCTTACCGAACTGAACCGGATGCAGACCGATTTCATCTCCAGCGTCTCCCATGAACTCCGCACCCCCGTTGCTGCCGTCCGACTCCTTGCCGAAAACCTCCTCACTACCCGTGTCACTGACACGGAAAAGAAACACCACTACCTCCAACTCATCATCCAGGAATGTCGTCTTCTCGGGAATTTAATTAACAACATCCTGGAATTTGCCCGGATCGAACAGGGACGGAAAGAATATGAAAAAGAACCGACCGATCTGACCGAACTGGTCCGTCAAACCGTCACCCTGATGCAACCGATCGCCGAGCGGAAACAGATTCGTATGCAAACCCATTTACCTGACAAGCCTCTCATCGCAATGGTCGATCCCGAAGCCCTCCAACAAGCCCTCCGTAACCTCCTCGATAATGCCGTCAAATTCTCGCCTCCCGGGAAACCCGTCGAAGTCGGTCTTGCCCTTGAGCCTTCGCCTTCGACCGCTTCTTCCACTAACACTTCCGAAGCCAATCCTAAGAAACCCCGACCGCACATCCTCCTATGGGTCCAGGACCAGGGCCCCGGTATTCCAAAGGAAGAACATGACCGGATCTTTCACCGCTTCTACCGAGCCGGGCATCCGTTGCGACGGCAAACTAAAAGGCTCGGCATCGGCCTTAGCCTGGTTCGTCACATCGTCCGTGCCCATCAGGGCTGGATCGAACTGGACAGCAAACCCGGTCAAGGCAGTCGTTTTACCATTCATCTTCCTTGGCAACCCCTGCAGTCAGGGCCATGAAAGGTTTGGATCCTAACACCCCGAATCCTCAACCGGCACGGGTGCTCTTGATCGAAGACGAGCTCCCCATGCGACTGGCGTTGGAAGACACTCTCCGTGCCGAGGGGTATCGCGTACTGAGTGCCGCTGACGGCAAACGCGGCCTGGAACTAGCCCTGCAACAAAAACCGGATCTGATCCTCCTGGATATCATGCTTCCTGATCTGGACGGGTTTACCCTCTGCACAGAACTGCGTCGACTGCAACAGACCACTCCCATCTTGATGCTCACCGCAAAAGGTCGGGTCGAAGACCGCGTACACGGTCTGGACTGCGGAGCCGACGATTACCTTGTCAAACCCTTCAGCACCGAAGAACTCCTGGCTCGCATCCGTGCCCTCCTTCGCCGAAGTCATCGGACGTACCAATTCCCTTCCGAACTTCGGCTTGGAGAGGTTCGAATCGATTTCCTCCGCCAACAAGCCTGGCGCGGGAACCAGCCGATCCACCTTACCCGCAAGGAATTTGCCGTCCTTCGTCTCCTGGCCGCGGCTCGGGGACAAACCGTTACGCGAGAACAATTTCTGGACGTTATCTGGGGCTATACTGCCTTTCCAACCACGCGGACCGTGGACAACCACATCGCCATGCTTCGTGCCAAAATCGAACCCGATCCGGCCCATCCCCGATTCATCAAAACCGTCCACGGCATCGGCTACCGCCTGGAACTGCCTTAGAGCCCTTTCTCCCGATATAAGTATCATCACGGCGTCACGTCTTTTCCACGCTCTTACGAATGTACCCACGCTACCGGGCTCTCCTCTTACCCTCCAATTTTTACAATTTCATGACAACTTCCGTCCGCCACGCTCCTAAGATGGAAAGCAGAAAAATGGAAAAGGAGGATTCCTTATGAAGAGACAACAACATAGCATCCAAACACGTAGCATCCAAATCTTACTGGTAGTCACCGTCCTGACGTCCTGTGTCTCTCTATGGGCCGCCGGGAAACAGGGAAGCAATCGGGAAAAATCTGTTCTTTCCTCTACCCACCTCTCGAATCCCCGGTGCAATACTTTCTCAATCGGGGCACGCTGGCCGAAGAGACGGGACGCAATCTCTCCCAGGCCATTCAGGCTTACCGAATTGCCGTGGCGCAATATGATCGAGAACGACGGTTCGCTGCCCAGGCCTTATTCCGCCTGGCCACCTGCCTACATAAACAAGGCAAGACCAATGAAGCCCGGACGTATGGACTCCGACTGATCCGGGAATTTCCCGATCAGACCAATCTTATCGCCGGAATCCAACAATGGCTTCGAATCTCCACCCTAGGCTATGCCGGGGCCATGCCGGGTTCCTTCTATGGCGGTTCGAGACTGCGGAAAGCCCAGGGATCTCCAAACCCTGCCACCTCTTCTCTTCAAGAGGTAATCCAAAACCTCCAAATCCAACTGCAAGAAATTCAAGAAAAACTGCAGCTCTACCGCCATGATTTTCCCAACAAGGAAGAACTTGCTCAAACCTTGGCGGCTTTAGGGGAATGTCCCGGCCTTCAAGGGTTGCTGGATCAAATAGCTAGCGAGGAAGCGAAACTTGCCCAATTGGAATCTTCGTATGGAGAGGAACATCCTCTTGTCCTTAAAGAACGGACTATTCTTCAAAGTCTTCAACGCCAGATTGAAACCAGAGTCTCAGCTTATTTAAAAGGGCTGGAAATAAAGGAGAGAATCTTGAAAGGGAAAATCAAAGCCTTGCAAAATAGTCTATCGAAGCAGCTGCCCGCAACGCCTTCGGTTTCGGCCAAAGAATCCCATCCCAAGCCTTCGATCAGCCAGGAAGAACAAAAATTCCTGGAATCTTATGATCAAAAGGCGCGAAAGAAGGAATGAATCGTCCTCTATCTTACCCTGGGAACTCCAGAGAGGATAGAGTCGACGCTCGTGAAAGTGTGGATTCTATGCGGCGGCTTAAGCACAAGCTGCCCTACCTGTCCCTGCGCATTCAAAAGGGATTGAAAGGGTAGGGCACGGTGTGCCCATCGCGTTGAAAGAAAAAGGAACGATTTATGACTTTACGGCCGTAGCGATAGAGCCAACTATCCTCTCTTTGGGCTCGGTTGCCGGTGCGGCAATCCTTCTCTGAAGTGAGTATAAGCCGCGTTATTTGCCTTACTCGGATCCTTTTCTCTTTAGAAGCGTGTCTACTTTTTCTCATGAAACCCTTCGCGGGTCATCAGACGGCGGATTTCTACCGTGCTTTTTTGGAAGCATGTGAGGGAATCCAGGGTATGTGGAGTTCCCGATTCGACAGCCTGTTCCAAAACCCACAATGGCCGAACCCCTTTTTCCCGAAGCCGCCGGAAAAGTCGTTCATAATCGATGTCATCTTTTGCAGTAAATACCTCACTCCATGTTCCATTATGAGACTGGCGTAAATGGACCTCTACGATTCGATCCCCATACAGTTCCACCACATCCCACAAGGCCACCTGGGAATTGCCAGCCCCGCGATAAATCCAATGGGCATCCAAACATAAAGAGACCCACTGTGGGTTGGTTCCTACCATCATATGATGGAATTCACGGGCGGCATAGCGAAGTTCGATATCGTGATTATGGTAGGCTAAAAGGATTCCTAACTGTTTTAACGCCTTCCCCAATCGGTTTAAGGCCTTTGCTTGAAAGACCAGCTGTTGGTCTGACTTCGCCTCTTGGCTACCCCATCGAATCGGGCTTGGATTGGTTACGAGGATTTTTGTTCCAAACGACTTTGCAACCTGTGCGATAGCAAGGATCTTCTGGATGCTCTGCTCCGCCTGTCGGGGTTCATGAAGAACAGAGTTCATATAGATGGACGGCATTTTCAATCCAAGGCGTTGCAGAATCAACCCTACCTTCTTTATCTGATCTACTGACTGCGCAATCGGTTCCAGGCCGTCCAGCCCTGCCTGACGAATCAAGCGAAATGTCTCCTCCGGATGGAGCATGAATCTCTTCCTTTCCCGAGCCAGGTAGACGGTCCAGGAATATTGATTGGAAGAGAGGCATGACGACAAAGCGGAAGGAGGTTCTTCTCCTTTGACTTTCCATGCCAACAGGGGAAGGATTCCCATGCCGGCTTTCAAGAACCTCCGCCGCGTGGTCTTCCGGGCAGTTGGGACGGAAGGAACCGGTGAAGTCCCTCGCTCAATAGACAAAAGACGACGAATCTTAGGCCTTTGCATGAACAAAGATTTTCAACATCACCCCACCGTATGGCAATTCTTTTCTGAGAGAGGCGCTGGTCTTCCTGATCCTTCTCGTTTTTTGCTTTCCATCGATTTTCCTTCTCCTCTGAAGTGGACTACTTAACTCAATTGACCTGTTGAGAAGAAGAAAAGGTCATCGAATGAAGCCCACGTAAGGAGAATCAAAGTTTCTCTTTTCTGTTTTCATTGACATTTCGGCTGGGAAAAGATCAGATTGGGTTGAGACGTCTGTTTTAAACAAACGAATGAATGAATTAAAGAGAGAAAGAGCGACGAAAGAAAGACACTCCTCCACCAAGGAGAAGATCCTTGATGCGGCGGAGACCTTGTTTGCACAAAAGGGATTTGCCCGCGTGTCGATTCGAGAGATCACCCAAGCGGCTCAGGTCAATCTTGCCGCGGTGCATTACCACTTTGGATCCAAAGAACAACTGATTCAGGAGGTTCTTTTCCGGCGCATCGAAGCAGTGAACCGTCTCCGCCTCGAAGCCCTGGCGGCTTTGGAACAGCGATACGGAGAGAAGGCTATCCCGATCGAGGAACTCTTGCGAGCGTTGGCGATGCCGCTGCTTGAGACGCACTTGACCGATGAAGAACGTCGACGTTTATGCCGCCTGTTTGGATGGTTGATCGGGGAAGACAATGAACAGATTCGGATCGGACTTTCTCAACGCGTCCAGACGGTTTTCAATCGGTTTACCAAGGCGCTGCAGCGATCGCTTCCTGAGATTCCGAATAAAGTCCTCTGGCAACGTCTGCATTTTGTGATGATCTCCCTACCGTTGGTGGCTTTGGATCCGGTCGGAATCCTTCAAAGACATCGTGTGGGATCTTTACAACGGTTGGTCGAAGAATGGATTCGATTTACGGCAGCGGGGTTATCTGCGCCCGTCCCTACAGCAAAAGGAAAAGGATGATGAGCTCACGGTTTCTTTGGATTGGAATCCTGTTGTTTTTGGGCGTTGGCTGTGTCCATCGGCCTGTGGTCCGATCGACCCTCCAACAGGAGCTCTCTATTCCGTCTCACTGGCAGGCGGTCCCGGCAAAAGGCGAGAAGGAAGAAAAGATTCCGTTGGAATGGTGGGAGGAGTTGGGATGTCCGGGATTGACGGAAGCGGTCGCTGAGGCCTTACGGCAGAATCATGATTTGAAACAGGCCTGGGCACGGGTAGAGCAGGCAATGGCTCAGGCACGGATGGCCGGTGCTGCGCTTTATCCGAGTTTGAATGCGGCTGGCAATGTTGCCCGTCAACAGCGCGTTTTTGTAGGCCTTCCTATCCCAGGCCGGGAACGGACTGTGCTCAAATCTCTTTCGACCAGTTACAGTATCAATTTTACGCTGGGGTGGGAATTGGACCTGTGGGGACGGATTCGTGCCGCCCGCAAGGCTGCTCTTTCTGAACTGGCGGCTCAGACGGCGCAATGGCGAGCGGCTTGGCTTTCTTTGGCGGCCCAGGTGGCTAAGGCATGGGTTAATGCCGTAGAAGCTCGACGGCAATGGGAGCTGAGCCGGCAAATTGTTCATATCTGGCGGCTTCTGGAACAAGACACGGCGGCCCGGTATGCGCAGGGGTTAACCAACGAGGTGGCGCTTCGCTTGGTCCGGCAACAACGAAAAGCGGCGGAGGCAGAGATGGCGCAGCGCCAGGCCACGTATGAGGCTGCAGTTCGGCAATTGGAGGTGTTGCTTGGGCGTTATCCCTCCGGGGAATACTCGGTGCCGGAGACATTGCCTAAATTGACAAACTCCGTTCCGGCAGGGTTACCCAGTGAGTTACTCCGTCGGCGACCGGACATCTTGGCGGCGGAAGAACAGGCTCGTGCCGCACTGTATCGAGTTCGGGAAGCCAAGGCGGCGTTGTGGCCCAGCATTCAACTAACCGGCAGTGGAGGGCGGGCCAGTGGTTATTTAGAGGATTTGGTGGAGAGTCGGGTGACAATTTGGACTTTGGCCGCCAACCTCACGCAGCCGATTTTTCAGGGCGGACGGCTCCGGGCCAATGTACGGCTGAACCAAGCCCGAGCGAAAGCGGCTTTAGAGCGCTACGTGCAAACCGTCTTAAACGCCTTTCGGGAAGTAGAGACAGCTTTGAGGGCAGAACAGACCCTACGGCAACAAGAACAAGCCCTGGAAGCCGCCGTCGCTGAGGCTCGGGCGACGATGCGAGTGGCCCAAGAGCGGTATGCTCGGGGGATCGGATCGTTTCGCGCTGCAGCTGAAGCTCAACGGACGTATGAGACGTTGGAGAGCCAGTTGACGGCGGTCCGCCGGGCACGTCTCCTGAATCGAATCAATCTTTATCTGGCCCTTGGGGGAGGCTTTGAAGAACCGAACCTGTCTGTGCCGCCGGAACTTCAAACCGCAAAGAAATAAGGAATATGAAACGGACATTTCGCATTTTGGGACCTTTCTTGATCCTGCTGGGTGCGGGATTGATTGCAGGGTTGTTGATTGTCGCCCGCAAACCTCCACCGCCGCGGGTTGTGGTCCCGTTCCGTCCGGTGGTTCAGGTGATTGTTCCGAAGGCTGAACATCATCGATTCATCGTGGAATCACAGGGGACCGTACGTCCTCGGACAGAGATTCAGCTTGTGGCTGAGGTTTCCGGTCGGATTCTTAAAGTCGCTCCGGCCTTTGAAACGGGGGGCTTCTTTGAGAAAGGCGAGGTTTTGGTCCAGATCGATCCTCGGGATTATGAATTGGCACTTACGCAAGCCAAAGCGGCGTTGGAACAGGCTCGGGTTCAACTCCTTCGGGAAGAAGCCGAGGCCCAAATTGCGCAAAAGGAGTGGTCCCAGCTTCTGAAAGGGTCGCCCAGTCCTTTGCTTCTTCATCAACCGCAATTGGCTGAGGCGCGGGCTCGGGTTGCAGCGGCTCAGGCCAATGTGGACCTGGCTCAACTGAACCTGGATCGCTGTACGATTCGAGCTCCTTTTACCGGGCGGGTGCGGACAAAGAATGTGGATGTTGGGCAGTACGTGATGCGGGGGATGACCCTGGCGCAGATTTATGCCGTAGATTATGTGGAGATTGGATTGCCTTTGCCGTTGCGGGATTTGGCCTATGTGGATCTTCCGATTGCTTTTCATGGGGAAGGCCGAAGGGATCTCCCCCAGCCTCAGGTCATCTTAAGTGCGGAAATCGGAGGTCGACGTTGGGAATGGACGGGGCGGATTGTCCGAACCGAAGGGGTGATCAATGAGCGAACTCGGATGATTACCGCCGTAGCGCGGGTGAAAGATCCTTATGGTCGAAACGGTCCTTCGGGTCGGCCTCCGTTAGCGGTCGGGCTTTTTGTCCATGCTCGGATTGAAGGGAAAGATGCTGGGATGGTGTACCTTGTTCCTCGATCCGCCTTTCGAGATGATCGCTATTTGATGGTCGTAGATGCCCAAAACCGGCTCCATCTTCGGACCGTTTCGATCCTTCGGCGGACCCTGGATGGGGTCATCTTTCGTGCTCGATTTGCGCCAGGGGATCGGATCTGCATCACACCCCTGGAAGTCGCTATCGAAGGGATGGAAGTCCGTGTTTTGAGCTCAACCAATTCCGTCTTCAGAACCACTTCGATCGACGCAAAGGAGGGCCGATGAAACGGGCGATTGCCTGGTTTGCAAGAAACGGGGTGGCAGCGAACCTGCTGTTGATGGTGATCATCGTTGGTGGTCTCCTTTCCTTGATCCATATGAAGAAGGAGATCTTCCCGACGATCTCCACTGACATGATTAACATTTCTGTGATTTACCGTGGGGCAAGTCCAGAGGAGGTAGAGGAAGGGATCTGCATGCGGATTGAAGAAGCTCTCCAGGGGCTAAACGGGATCGATCGAATTCAATCTATAGCCCAAGAAGGGATGGGCGTAGTGATAGTGGAAGTTACTCCAGGGGTAGACGTCCGCAGTGTATTGAATGACGTGAAGGCTCAGGTGGATGCGATTAGTACTTTTCCAGAGGAGTCGGAGAAACCGATTGTGCGAGAGGTTCTTCCACGACGTCAGATCATTGGCGTAGCGTTGTATGGTGAGGTGGATGAGAGGACGTTACGGACGTTGGGAGAAGAGGTTCGGGATGAAATCACACAGCTTCCCGGTATAACGTCGGCGGAGTTGATTGCTCGGTCATTTGAGATCTCGATTGAGGTTTCGGAAGAGGCCCTTCGTCGATATGGCTTGACCTTTGATGAGGTCGCACGTGCTGTTCGGAACTATTCAGTGAACATTCCGGCTGGATCGATCAAATCCGAAGCTGGAGAATATCTAATTCGGGTGAAGGGTCAGGCGTATCATGGCTTGGAATTTGCCCGGATTCCCCTTCGGACTTTACCGGATGGTTCTCGTTTGTTTTTAGGAGACGTGGCAGAGGTGGTCGATGGGTTTGAAGACATCACCTTTGAGACTCGGTTTAAAGGGAAGCCCAGTGCGGTGATTCTCGCTGATCTATTCGGCAAACACTCTGCCAATTAGCTTGACAATGGCAGCAGGTT
>CAZBKV010000030.1:9233-12682 GCA_964492575.1 uncultured Verrucomicrobiota bacterium
GCGCAAGAGGTCAAAGCGTATGTGAAAAGACTCCGGGAGCGCCTTCCACATGGGATCTCTGTGGGGATCTTTGCCGATTACTCCCAATACCTCAGAGACCGACTTTCTTTACTTTTGAAGAACGGGGCTTACGGGTTTGTGCTGGTCTTTATTCTGCTCGGGCTCTTTCTTCGGCTTCGTCTTGCGATTTGGGTTAGTGTAGGGATTCCAGTTTCGTTTTTGGGTGCGTTGTGGATGATGCCGGGCTTGGGTGTGACGATTAATATGCTGACTTTATTTGCGTTTCTGTTGGTATTAGGAATTGTCGTAGATGATGCCATAGTCGTGGGGGAAAACATCTACTCCCATTTCCAATTTGGGGAAGAAGGGGTGGAGGCAGCAATTAAGGGCACGCAGGAAGTAGCGGTACCGGTGATTTTTTCTGTAATGACCACGGTGGTGGCGTTTATCCCGCTCCTACATGTGGAAGGAAATATCGGAAAAATTTTGAAGCAAATTCCCCTTATAGTTATCCCAACTTTACTCTTTTCTCTAACAGAGGCAATGCTTTGTGTACCAAATCATTTGGGCCATTTCCGGCGGGGGAAAGAACAAAAACTTATAGGATTCCATCCATTTCATCTTCTGCGACAGAAATTCCAGAACCTTTTGCAACTGTTTATTCGAGGTCCATTTCGCCGATTTTTAGACCTTTGTTTAGAGTATCGGTACTTCACCCTTGCTGCTGCACTTTCGACGATTTTGATTTCGATTGGCTTGTTTGGTGGTGGAATTATTAAATTTCAGTTCTTCCCGCCACCTGAGGGAGACAGCGTAATAGCAGATGTTGTGTTACCAGAAGGGGCACCAGAATCCCTAGTTCGGGCAGCGGTTCAGCAAATCGATCAAGCTGCTCTGCGCCTTCAGAAGAAATTACTGGAACAAAATGGAGGGAAACCTCTTACCATCGATGGAAGCCCCCTGTTTCGCTGTATTATCACTACTATTGGTGATCAACCATGCCGAGGCCCTGTTGAAGCAGCAGCGATCCTTGGAGGAAGCCAAAAAACCAAACAACCGAATGTAGGGGAGGTCTGGATTGAATTAGCACCGGCCCAGGTTCGGAAGATTACGGCACAGGAAATCGTTGACCTTTGGAGGGAAGAGACTGGTCCGGTTAGTGGTGCGATCGAGCTGCTCTTTACGGCTTCTCTGATTTCAGCGGGTAGTCCCATTAACATCCAGCTATCAGGTCCAGATTTAGAAGACTTAAAAGCGGCGGCTAATGAGCTTAAGGCTGCTTTAGCGAAGTATGATGGTGTGCTAGATATCACCGATTCTTTCCGGGAAGGGAAAGAGGAACTTAAGATTCGTATCCTGCCTGAAGGACAAGCCTCGGGCTTAACCTTAGCTATGCTCGGCCGTCAAATTCGACAAGCCTTTTACGGAGAAGAAGCCCAGCGGGTCCAACGCAGCCGAGATGAAATTCGAGTAATGGTTCGGTATCCAAAAGATCTACGGCACAATCTTCAGGCTCTGAGGGAGATGTGGGTTCGGTTGCCGGATGGGACTGAGGTGCCTTTCAGTGCTGTTGCAGAAGCTAAGATCGGCCGTGGCTATTCGACAATTAAACGGATAGATCGACAGCGGACCATCAATGTCACGGCGGACTTGGATTTTTCCCGCGTCACAACGGATGAGATCCTAAACCAACTTGAAAAACGTGATCTACCTAAGATCTTAGCACGGCACCCACAGATCCGCTACAGCTTTGAGGGGCAGAGTCGTGAGCAACGACGAGCATTCCGAAGTTTAGTTCGAGGCTTTATCCTGGCTGTTTGTGCAATCTATGCTATGATCGCAGTTCCGCTCCGCTCATATATCCATCCGATAGTGATTATGACCTCGATTCCTTTTGCTTTTGTCGGAGCGCTGCTCGGACATTTGATAGTGGGATTGAATCTGACAGCCCTTTCACTCTTCGGCTGTGTAGCATTGGCAGGAGTGGCTGTGAATGATGGACTGGTTTTAGTGGACTTTATTAATCGTGCACGAAGGAGCGGTGTAAAGATAAAACGAGCTGTTCGGGAAGCCGTTCTGCGACGATTTCGGCCGGTGCTGTTGACTTCATTGACTACGTTTGCCGGTGTGATGCCTCTGATTGCTGAGAAAAGTGTACAAGCCCGGATTATGATTCCGATGGCTGTATCTTTAGGATTTGGTATTTTGTATTGTACCCTTACAACGCTTCTGTTGCTGCCAGCAAGTTATCTAATTTTGGAAGACATTCGGGGCCTGCTACAGCGGTGGTTAGGAATCTGTTTGGAACCGCATTGGGGAGAAGAATTGGAGGGATTGCCCCTGTGGATTGAGGAAACCTTGGAGGCTGAGTAAAGGGTCTCCGTTAGAACTACAAAGGACTCGAATTTAACTGTTCTTCCGCTGTACGCACTGCGGCGAGAAAACGGGCCATCCGTTCGGGATCTTTCCGGCCCGGCGCTTCTTCTACCCCGGAGGAGACATCCACCCCGTAAGGTCGAACTTGTAGGATGGCCTCAGAGATATTTTCCGGGGTTAATCCGCCTGCCAAAATCACAGGCCGCCCCAAAGCTACGGCTTCCTGCGCCAATGTCCAGTCAAACCGACGTCCCGTGCCACCCGGTGCCGCTTCGTGAAAGGCATCCAAAAGCCACGCCGAAGTACGGTAATGCGGCAAGGTTTCCAGCGAAGCACGATCCCGGATCCGAAACGCCTTGATCACCCGAGCCCATCGAACCGCCGCACAAAACTCCGGAGATTCCGAACCGTGGAGCTGCACGGCGTCTAACCCCACCGTTTCGACGATCTTTTGGATCTGATCCAGGGGCGGATCCACAAAGACCCCAACCCGAGTGACAAACGGGGGTAAGGCTGCCGTAATTTCCGCGGCTTGATCTGGTGTGATGGCTCGTGGACTTTTGGGCCAAAAGACAAACCCCAGCGCATCGACTCCAAGCTCGACCGCTCGCAGAGCGTCTTCCCGGCGGGTAATCCCGCAAATTTTGACACGCACCCGCATGCGAAAATTTCTTCTGCGGTTACGAAGACCGGAAGGCAAAAATTCCGGTCACTGTTTTACCTCCGCGTTCCACGGTAAGGCCCAGGCAGGAGGATTTTTCAGCCGATACAAAATCTCACCGGCCTTTGGAACGTACAAAATCCCTTCCTCTTCCCGATTTTGGAACTCTTCGATGCGGATGGAGTTCGGATCCCGGTAGCCCAAGTTAATTTTTCGGCAGACCTCTTCCGGGATCCCGGTGGCTAAGGTGACTCGCGCTCGGGGCGTCTCCACCGTCCCATCAAACGTCCCTTGTCCATAAACATGAGTCGAATGGGCCAGAACACCCAATGGATAGTCCTTATAGCGATCCCATTGTTTTAAAAAGAAATCCCGACAATGATAGCCAATCTCCTCGATCAACCGGCCGTGC
>CAZBKV010000031.1:0-12499 GCA_964492575.1 uncultured Verrucomicrobiota bacterium
AGCCAGGTGGTTCTCGATCCTGGTATCGGATTTGGGAAGACAGTTCGACACAATTTGGCATTGCTGTCTCACATTTCTCGTTTTAATGATTTAGGAAGGCCGATTCTCATCGGGGTCTCGAGGAAATCGTTCCTGGGAGCTCTGCTGGAGGCTCCGATTGAACGTCGACTGGCAGGGTCGCTGGCCTGTGCCTGCTGGGCGGCGGAAAGGGGGGTTGGTATCGTTCGTGTGCATGATGTAGAGGAAACAAGACATGCGGTTCGGATCATAGAGGCCTTACAGCAAGCGCAAAACAAAGAGGCAAGTTGATCGAGTGGCTGCTCCATGGCGGATGGCGTGCACTGGTAGAGATCGCAATCCTGGCGGTTGCGATCTACCAGGTGGCTATATTTGTGCGCGGAACCCGCGGGGGGGCGGTCATTAGCGGGTTCCTCCTTTTGCTTTTAGGGGTTACAGCTCTGACGATTGCGTTGGATCTGCGCGTCTTACGGTTCCTTCTTCAGAATTTTTTCGGGTTCTTTGCGGTGGCGATCATTGTGATCTTTCAGCCCGAATTGCGTCGGATGTTGGCTGAACTAGGGCGCATGCGGTTTACCGGGTCGACGCGGGAGCAACGGGAGATCATTGAGGTGATTGTCGAAGCTGCGGAACGGATGGCAGATGTGCGGATCGGGATGCTGGTGGCGATTGAACAGTCGATTCCCCTCAACGACGTCGTGGCTACGGGGGTATTGATCGACTGTGTTGCGACGCCGGAGATGTTGGAGACGATCTTTTTCCCGAACAATGCAATTCATGATGGAGGGGTGATCATTTCTGGAAACCGGATCATGTATGCGGCATGTATCTTTCCGCTGACCCAGCGGCAGGATTTACAGAAGAGTCTGGGAACGCGGCATCGAGCGGCGATCGGGTTAAGTGAGGAGACCGATGCAGTGGTGGTCGTGGTTTCCGAAGAGACCGGGATGATTTCCTATGCCTACAAAGGGCAGCTGGTTCGCGGGGTAAGTGCCGAAGAGCTGCGGGCCTTCCTTACGTCGGTCTTAGTTGGCGAACGTCCGAAGTCAGAACGAGGTTCCTTGACTGAACAGGTCCGACGTTTATTGGGAGGGCAAACTGGGTCTTCTCCCATGATTTCTCAAACTCCTGCTCCATCAAAACGAAAGGGATGAAAAACGGGCTCGAGAGTAGGGCTCCGAAGAAAGTATGGCGAAGGATTCTGGACAACGAAGAGGAGTGCGTCCGATTGGGCCTCTAAAGGAGAGCCCAGAGCCGCGATCGTGGTTGCCTGAATGGTTGACTCGGAACTTCGGCTGGAAGGTTTTTTCGGTCGCCTTGGCAGTCCTGATATGGTATCTGGCTAGTTATAGCTTGGCTCGAGGGGAATGGGGATCCCATCAACGTCGGGAGTTTTCGTCTTTGCCGGTGGGATTACTGGTCCGTCCGGGTGAATCGGGTCGGCTTTGGGTGGCACCGACGAATGTCTTTGTGGCCGTGACGGGGCCACGGGACTTAATTCGCAACTTGGAACCTCATCAGATTCTTCCCTGGGTGGACTGTCGAGGTGTGCTTTCGGCTCAGGTCCTATTGCGACCGGTCCGGGTTTATGTCCCTTATGGGGTTCAGGTGTTGGAAGTTCGACCTGCGGAAGTGCGGGTCTCAACGGTAGCGCCCCGTTCTAAGACGGCTTCTTCCTCCTCCCACAACCAGAACCCAAAAGACGATAAGAGCTAAAGTTGAACTATAAGTTCTACGGCAGTTCTTGATACTTTTGAGCAATCGGGATACGGCGTCCCGTGCCGAACGCTCGAGTGGTGACCTTCAGGGCCGGCGCCGCTTGTCGTCGCTTATATTCGCTCCGATCGATCAGCCGAATCGTATACGCCACAACATTCGGATCAAACCCCTCAGCAATAATCTCCTCGGCTGAACGGCATTGGACGACGTAGCGTTCCAGAATCTGATCCAATACTTCGTAGGGCGGTAAAGAATCCTGATCTTTTTGGCCTGGCCGTAACTCGGCCGAAGGAGGTTTGGTCAAGGTTGATTCAGGAATGATTTCCTGCTCTCGATTCACCCAACGAGCGACTCGATAGACCGTGGTTTTGGGGAGATCCCCGATCACCGCTAGCCCACCGCACATGTCCCCGTATAGGGTACAATACCCGGTGGCTAATTCGCTTTTGTTGCCGGTGTTCAGGAGAAGGTGTCCTAATTTGTTGGAGATTGCCATTAAGTACATCCCGCGAATCCGGGCTTGGATGTTTTCTTCTGTAATATCCTCCGGCCGACCGGTAAACAGCGGGGCTAACTCCGATTTTATGACCTCAAACGCGCGTTGGATCGGAACCACAGTGTATTGAATCCCTAAATTCTGCGCCAGGGCACGAGCATCCTCTAAACTGCTTTGGGAAGAGTATTGGGAAGGAAGAGAAACGCCCAGGACGTTCTCCGGACCCAACGCAGCCGCAGCAATGCAGGCCGTTAAGGCCGAATCAATCCCTCCGCTTAACCCCAGCACAGCACTCCGAAATCCACACTTCTTAAGGTAGTCCCGTGTGCCCATGGTAAGGGCACGGAAGAGTTTTTCCTCGTCCGACATCTCCGGGGGCAAGGACGACGTGGCTGGTTGATCCAGATCGACAAGGAGAAAATCCTCCTCAAACAACTTTCCCATGGCCAAGGTCTCGCCTTGGGAAGAGCAGGCCAGACTTGCCCCGTCAAACAAAAGCTCGTCGTTTCCCCCGACAAGGTTGCAATACAGAACCGGAACCTTCCGGCGTCGGGCCACGGTGCGCAACAGCTCGTGCCGAACCTGGTCCTTCCCCAGATACCAGGGACTGGCAGAGAGATTCAGTAGGATCTCCGCACCGGCCTGGACCAACTCGTCCACCGGATTGTGTGGGTAGCGTCGAGGTGTAAAGGTCTCCTGATTCCAGATATCCTCGCAAATGGTGATGCCCAGGCGTTTTCCGGCAAAGACCACCGGCTCGTTTCGCTCCGCCGGCTCAAAATACCGGTCCTCATTAAAGACATCATAAGTGGGGAGCAACGTCTTGTATCGAACCGCTGCAATGCGGCCTTGATGCAGCAATGCGGCTGCGTTTCGCGCCGGACGTCCAATGCCCGAGGTATTTTCTTCAGCAAACCCAACCACAAGCCCGACCGATCCAATCTCCCCAGCCAGTGACTCCAAACATTGGCGGTTTTTTCGCAAAAAAGCCGGCCGCAGAAGAAGGTCCTGAGGCGGATACCCACACAAGGCCAACTCTGGCGTCACCACCAAGTCGACTCCGGCCGCTACCCCGCGGCGATAGGCCTCCAGGATCCGCTGTCGATTCCCTTCAAAGTCTCCGATAGTGGTGTTGATCTGTGCCAGGGCAATTTTCATGGTCGATCTTTCTGACGGGGTTGGAGAGTGCGCCAGTCGATTTGGTCCAATGGACCGAAGGGGGTGCTGATCAGCATCCCAGGTTGAATTCCATTCTGTTCAAACCATCCTTGGGGTACTTCCAAAGCAAACTGGACGTTGGTCCCTTTGGAGGGGACCGGCGTTTCATCCATCGGTTTCAAACGATGAATTTCCAGGATGTACCCCTCCGGGGAAATGTAAGCCAAGGAAAGAGGGACCTGAGTATTCTTCATCCAGAATTCCTGCTTGGAAGGATAAGGGAACACAAACAACATTCCTTGCCCCGGAGGAAGATTAGTGCGGAACATCATGCCGGTGGCTAACTCGGTAGGCGTGCGGGCAACTTCCGCCTTTACGGTCGCCTTTCCAATCCACAGCTCCAATGTGGCCAGGTGGGGTAAAGGACGGTTCAGATGGGGCGATGCCTCCTTCGGCGTTGTATTCGTTGTCGAAACCAAAGAAGATTGGTTGCCGGAATGGCAACCAACCACCCAGGTCCCCACGACCAGAACCATCCATGCCTTAAAAAGATCTCGAAACATCCTTTTGAGCCTAAGAGACCTTTCCTCAAGAAATCAACCTGCAAGCTGTTTGGAGCGGCCTTTTCGCCTTTCGAAAGGACGGCATAGAAGAGCTGACTGGTTTCCTCCGCCCGTCTGCCTATACTAATCCATTAAAACAACAACATCCAAACAGAAGGGAGGGGAAAAGATGAGACCGGCAGTGGAACGGATGCGTTTGGTCAAAGGAGATATCACGAAAGAGAAAGTGGACGCCATCGTCAATGCGGCCAACTCCGGACTGCGGGGTGGCGGTGGAGTAGATGGGGCCATCCACCGAGCTGCCGGACCGGAGCTGATGGAAGAGTGCCGGAAAATCGGCGGTTGCCCGACCGGCGAAGCCCGTCTGACCAAAGGCTATCGACTCCCGGCACGGTACGTCATCCATGCCGTTGGGCCGATCTGGCATGGAGGAGATCGTAGGGAAGACGAACTGTTGGCCTCGGCATATCGCTATAGTTTGAAGCTGGCGGTGGAGAATGGGATTCGGACGATTTCTTTTCCGTCTATCAGCACCGGGGCCTATCGGTTTCCTTTGGAACGGGCGACTCGGATTGCCCTTCGGACCGTGAAGGAATTTTTAGACCAGAATCCTTCGATCGAACAGGTCCGCTTCGTCTGTTTTGACGATCGAACCCTACAGGCTTACCAGGCTGCGTGGAAGGAGATCTTTGGGGTAGAACCTCCTCCGGTCGTTGAAGCCGGTAGCGAAGTAGAATAAGGACGAAAAAACGGATTAAAACGAAGAAGAGTCGATCTGAGGTGAGGAATAAATCCCTTCCTGACGGAACGGAGCGCATATCCTGTTTCGCAATCGTAAGGAGGAGAACACACAGCCCAGTAAGAGTAGAGCTCATCCGAAAAATCGGCTGGGTCGTTGGAAGGTAAGATTTTTTTTGAGGAGAATTAAGGGTATGGTCCCAGCGGATGGGGGGATAGAAGAAGGGAATTTTTGCGGCGGCTTGGGGACAAGCCGCCCTACCTTTCCTTAGCATCCGAAAGCCATGTGGGGTAGGGCGCGCTGTCCTCAGCGCGCCGAGATAAGAAAAATGGACGGATGCTTTTTCGAACAAGCTCTAGAAATTCTCCAGCAAAGAGACACCCACCGCTCAATGTTTTTGTGCATGAGCGCTGGGCTGAGTGCTTAAAAACAGATAGGTAGGATTGGACAAGGGGATTATTTAAGGAAGCTGATTCGCACCCGGTGCAACCTCTGCGATATTTGGCGTTACATCCGCGTCGACGTTTCGCATCGCCCAAGCGATTCCGCCCAATATTACCTGTTGGACCTGCGGGTTGGTCCAGATGTCTTCTCGATGTCCGAATGAGGTGTAGAAGACCCGGCCTTTTCCGTGCAAACGGGCCCAGGTTTGGGGATACGGAGGACGTTGATACATCTTTCCTTTCATCCCTTTGGTGTCTTGCAGGAGGATGACGTGGAGGTCGGGTGCGAAGTTCTTAAATGCGTACCATTCTTCCTTAAGGCGCCATATTTCCGGAATTCCTTTTAGCCCAGGGAAAGAAGGTGAGATTCGTCGCAAGGTACTGATCTGTTGGGCTCCATGGGTGAGGAATTCCGCCCCTACCATTTGGATATAGGGATCGATGGTTCCTTTTCGGGAATGGAAGGAGTCAGTAGCTGCATGGAATCCGATAAAGCCACCTCCTCGAGCCACCCAGTCCAACAATCGTTGTTTGCCTCGGGGGGTCATAGGAGGGGTACCGTTCCGATTCGGTTTGGTTAAGTCGCCGGTGGTGTAAAATGCGATGGCATCGTATTGATCCAGATCGCCATCAAACACCCGGCCGTCTTTGGTACAGACCACTTCGAAACCGTGTTTTTTCCCCAGCTCAATAAGGATCTTTTCAGAAAACGCTAACTCTTTGCCGCGACGTCGGACCACGCTGTGTTCGAAGCCGGCAGAACGGGTGAAATAAAGAAGGCGTTTTTTCTTTCCCTCCGCAGCCTGAACCCATTGCAGGGGGAAGGTCATTGAGCAGATAGTCAAGGTTCCCAGTGAAGTCAAGAACTCACGGCGTTTCATATTCCTATCCTCCTTCTGTTTTGGGTTAATCAAACCAACTGTCAGATTAGACGTATCGAACTGGGGAATGCAATCGGATGTTTGAGAAAATTCAAAGATTAAGGGGAAAGAGGAGAGGCGGAAAAAGGCCTCTTTTTCTCTCTCTTACTTACTACTCTGGTTCAAATGAGAGAAGGTGAAGATTCTACTGCTAAGAAGAGGAAGGAGATTGGCGTTTGGATCGACGAGGCCAACGATCCCAGGGATTGGGTGGCCGGGGATGATAAGCTGGTCGGGCGTCGACGGGGGGCATTGAGGCTACGATTTTTCGGAACTTGGTTAACACCGCTTGTAAGGAGGGATCTGAGCGATCGATCAGATTCTGTTGTTCCCATGGATCGACCTGAAGGTCGTATAGACGGTCAATCTGGCGTTGCTGGTTAACCCAGACTTTATATCGTTTATCTCGAAGGACACGGGGATTGAAATCATAGACCCCACGAACACCACGAGCGTCCACCCGAGCGGGTCCATGGCCCATGGAAAGAATCCAGGTTCGATCCGTATCATGTGACTGGCCCAGAAGAAGGGGGGCAAGAGAATGACCATCTAGGTGAAGGTCTTTGGGGATCGGTACACCGGCCAGGTCGCAGAGGGTTGGGAACAGATCCGTAAAATCCGTCAGGGCATCTGTGACGACCCCCTGAGGGATGACACCGGGGCAGCTGACTAGAAACGGCGCGCAGCAGCCAGGTTCGGTAAGTTTTGCTTTTCCGCCTCGAACGGCGTGACCGTTTCGATGCCCGATGATTCGACCGGAGGTACCATTGTCGGTCGTAAAGATCACCACGGTGTGATCCCGTAGACCGAGCTCTTCCAACTTGTCCAGAAGCCGACCGACAAGTTTGTCCATATACCGAACCATCGCCTTATGTTTTTCGAGTGCCGAGCGGGCGTTGGGGGCATCGGGTGTTGTGGTCAAGGGACCGTGGGTGAGAACCATGGGATAGTAGAGGGCCATCGGTTCATTTCGGTGCTGTTCCATAAATTGGAGAAGGAAGTTACAGAAGATGTCCGGACCGAATTGCCCCGAATATATTCGGCTTCCTTGTTGGGTATGAATGTAGGGATCCCAGTAACGTTGGCCACTCGGCGGGTTACCCGTCTCATAGCCAGTCCACATACACCATGCTTCAAATCCATGCCTTCGCATGGCGTCTGGGGTAAGCCGAAAGTCGTTGATCTGCCATTTCCCGGCTGCCGCCGTACGATAGCCGGCCTGGCGGAGAAGACGAGCCCAGGTCATGTTTCGTCGAATCGACCAGTCAAAATAGGCAATTCCCCAGCGTGGCACATCCCAATGATTTACCCAGCCATTATGATAGGGATATTGTCCGGTTAGAAGCGTGACACGGGTGGGGGTACATTGCGGCATGGAATAGGCATTTTCGAATCTTATTCCTGTGGCGGCCAGGCGGTCGATATTCGGTGTTCGGATATCTTCTGCACCGTAACAGCTGATCCATTCTTTGCCGAGGTCATCGACGAGGATAAGAAGGAAGTTAAGGGGCCGCTTGGAGTGGAGAGGCAAAGTTGGGGTAGGGGAGTTTGCGGCTTGCGCGGTTCCAATCCCAAGAAGTAGGGAGATGGCAAGCTTCCAACCAAACCACTTCCATTGGATCTTCTTCATAGATCCCAGTCTGTTCCCGGGGATACGGGACAGGCAAGTCCAATTCGCCCCTGTCCTCAGATAAAAGTCTCGATAGCCGGGAAGGATCGGGCCGTTTCTTCAAATTTTCTTACTCGATTTTCAGGCGATAGAACCGTTGAGGGGAAGAAGGGAATTCCTCGTAGTCGGTATTGGTAGTTGAGAGATTGTGCCAGGGACCGGTGATTTGTTCGGCGTATTGGAGCTGGCCAGGACCGGTCCAATGCAGATGAATTTTTCGGTCTTTTGTTTGCCAAATCGTCAATCGAGGAGGAATCCGAACGATTCGTTCTACGAACCAATTCGAGGATTCAGGGGTGCCGAGGATGAATCCATGGAGGCGAATCCATGTGCCGGGCGGAAGCGTTGGGCATGAGAATTGCCATCCTTGAGAAGTGGCGATTCCGGTCCGATAGAGGTTCCAGGTTCGGCCGTCTTGGGAGATCTCCAGGGTGGTTCGCCAAAAGGCCGGGAGGTTTCCGGTCCATTGCCAGAGGATGTTGGTTTTTCCACACACGATTTGATCGAGGAATTTTTCAGAGCTGAGGATTCGAGCACAGCGGGAGATCGGCTGTTGATCTACAGAATCGAATCGGCCGCCGACAAGGAGATTCCCATCTGGCTGGGTCGTTAAGCAGGAAAGGACCGGAAAACTCATCGGGTGAGGGAAAGAAAAATCGATATGAAGATTGGGGTCGAGGGAACCATCCGGAAAGAGTCGGGCCAGACAATGTCGAGGTTGTTCGTCGACGGCAACGAACCATCCACCTATTAGGATTTTCCCATCGGCTTGGAGGCTGGCACAGCAGACCCCGATCGTGGGATTGGGCTGGAAGGAAACATCCAATGTCCCATTCGGTTTTAAACGAGCCAGCCAATACCGTTGACCTCCACCGATTTGATTGAATGAGCCGATGACTAAGATTTGTCCATCGGGTTGGACTACTAAGTTTTCGATATCTCCATTGGGGTTAGGGTGAAAGGAGTGATCAAGGGTTCCTTCGGAAGTGACACGGACAAGATAGGGATAGGAGGAATGGTTGACTGTTTTGAAGGAACCACCGATGAGGATTTTGCCGTCGGGTTGAAGGGCAAAGGTCCGGACAACATCATCCGGCTGGATTTGGAATGAGGTGTCCAGTTGCCCATTGGGTTTCAGCCGTGCCAAATAAGGTTGATAGGAACCATTGATATGGTGGAACCAGCCGCCGATGAGGATCTTGCCATCGGGCTGCACAACGAGGGTTTGGACGAGGTCATCTACCTCGGCATCAAAAGTCTCATCTAGGGTACCGTCCGGCAAGAGGCGTGCAAGGGAGGCCACAGGGAGATTGTTGATTTTTGAGAACTTTCCTCCGATGAGGATTTTCCCGTCAGGAAGGATCGCAATGGAGGTGATCAGGGAACCTGAGTCCAGATGGGCTTGGAACGTAGAATCAAGGGTCCCGTTTGGCAAAAGTCGGGCAAGACCGTTTTGAGGGATGTTTCCTACCTGAGGGAAACTTCCTCCTATCAAGATTTTCCCGTCAGGCTGGATCGCAAGGGTTTGGATTGAGCCTCGAGGAGAAGGACAGAAGGCGGAATCTACGGAAAAGGTAGTGCCTAGGAGATTTTGGATCAAAAGGCACCCTCCTCCTACCACAACAGAGAGCCTTCGAGAAAAGAATTTTTCTTTTGGTTTCATTGGTTCTTTCAGACCGGTGATGTCTCTTCCTTGTTTGTCCTATTTAGACGGAAATTAAAGTGGTTTCCTGCAGAGAATTTTAACAAAAATGGAAGTTGAGGTGCGGAAAGACCGGTTAGGAAGGCAACGTTGAAGGAGTGGGAAGGCGGTGAGGAGAACAAGGTGGGATCAAGAGTGTCCCCTGTAGGGGAGCAATTAGAAACTGAAAAAGATCGGGGGAGCGAGAAAAAACGTGTTTGAAGCGGCGCTTAGGCTTGCAACTGTGGGGGGACTATCCAAGATGTTGCCCAGAAGGAGAGAAGGCGGCCATGGCGGATGTACGGGAGAAGATTCTGGAAAAATTGAGAGAAGCCGGGTTGAGCGAAGCGGCAATCGCGACGTTTCTTCGCAACTTTGAACGGCTACGGTCTGGAGAGAAGGGGTGGATCCCTGAATCGACGATTGAACCGGTGGAGGAGCTTCCGCAGTTGGAGGAGCTTCCAGAGCCGAAGGCCCCGGCCACTCAGTATTACCGAAAGCTAGTTATTATTAAATTGAACGGCGGATTAGGGACCAGCATGGGATTGGAACAGCCCAAGTCCCTGATCCTGATTCGAGATGGTTATACTTTTTTAGATTTAATCGCCAATCAGATTTTGTTGGCACGGAAGCAGTCAGGAGGGCGATACCCGGCTTTTTATCTTATGAATAGTTTTCGGACCCGGACCAAATCCCTTCGGTGGTTGACCTCTCGCTATCCCTATTTAGGGGCTCCGGATGAATTAGATTTTGTTCAGAATTGGGTCCCGAAATTGCGAGTAGATACCCTGGAGCCGGTTCAATGGCCGAAGAATCCAGAGTTGGAATGGTGTCCGCCCGGCCATGGCGATTTTTATCCTGCGATCTATGGTTGTGGGTTGTTGGATGAGCTGTTGAGTCATGGGGTGGAATATGCCTTTGTCTCAAACTCCGACAATTTAGGGGCGGTGATCGATTTGCGGATTCTCGAGGCGATGGAGAGCCAAGGGATTGAGTTTTTGATGGAGGTGGCACGTCGGACCCCGATGGATCGGAAAGGAGGTCATATTGCGATCCGGAAACAGACCGGTCGATTTGTCTTGCGGGAGTGTACGCAATGTCCGGAGGCCGATCGATCCTTTTTTGAAGACATTCAACGCCACCGCTATTTCAACACGAACAATCTTTGGATTCATCTGGAGAGTTTGCGGGATTTATTGAAGCGGGAAGAAGGGGCATTGCCGTTGCCGTTGATTGTGAATGAGAAGAATGTAGATCCGACCGATCCGAACTCGCCGCGTGTGTATCAATTGGAGACGGCGATCGGGGCAGCGATTGAGTTGTTTGAACGGGCGCAAGCGGTGGAAGTACCACGTTCTCGATTTGCCCCGGTGAAGACCACATCGGACCTGTTAGCAGTTCGGTCCGATGCGTATGTCTTGACCGAAGATTACCGGTTGATTTTGTCGCCGTTGCGAAACGGCCAGCCGGTGATTGTTCAATTGGATTCTAAATATTATAAAATCTTGGCCCAGTTTGAGCGATTTTTCTCAGAAGGGACTCCTTCGTTGGTGCATTGTGACCAGCTTCGCGTGAAAGGACCGATTCGATTCCATCGAGCCGTAATCTGCGAAGGGGAAAAAGTAGAATTTTACAATCCTACAGATCAAGTACGGGCATTGATGCCTGGGGTGTATACGACCGGACGACACGAGGTGATCTGGCCGGGAAAAGGGGGATGAATTTTTCATGCGGCGGCTTGGGGACAAGCCGCCCTACCTGCCAAAGGGCATTCGGAGGGTCATTTGAGGTAGGGCGCGCTGTCCTCAGCGCGCCAGGGAAAAGGGGAAATGAAATTTCCTTGCGGCGGTTTGAGGACAAACCGCCCTACCTTGCCTTGGCATCCGAAAGCCATGTTGTGGTAGGGCGCGCTGTCCTCAGCGCGCCGAGGGAAAGGGGATAGGCTATAATTGGACGGGTGTGGTATGGAAGGGGCAGGTTTTCCTTGGGGGGTTCGTTTGTGGATGGGAAAGGGAAGAAAGAAGTTTAACGTTATTTCCTGAAAGGACCTTCCAAAATTTGTATCGTAATAGGAAAATGAGTTGACAGAGATGGGAAAGGGGAGGCAGGATGAGGAAGAGAAATCCAGCAGAGGAAGTGAGAACGGTGTAAAGAAGAAAAAGGAGGTTTTCCGATGCAACGGTTGGTCTCCATCTGGTTAGGGTTGGGCCTTTTCCTGAGCAGTCTATCTTCTCTCCTTGCCGCCTCTCTCCCCGGTCACGCTTCCCGTCCTGGAGTAGTTGTCGCATGGGGAGCCATCAAGATTCCTTACGTCCCACCCGGAACGCGGTATCAGGCCATCGCAGCAGGGGGAGGACACACTCTTGCCTTAACGACAGATGGAAGAGTCGTGGCGTGGGGAAATAATTGGGCTGGTCAATGCAATGTCCCATCGGGGTTAGGAGATGTGGTGGCGATTGCAGCGGGAGATCATCACTGTTTGGCGTTGCGGTCAGATGGGACGGTGGTGGCGTGGGGAAATAATTGGGCTGGTCAATGCAATGTGCCTGAGGGTTTACAGGATGTGACAGCGATTGCGGCGGGAGACAAGTACAGTTTGGCGTTGCGGTCGGATGGGACGGTGGTGGCGTGGGGATTGAATGACTTCGGTCAATGCAATGTGCCTGAGGGTTTACGAGATGTGGTGGCGATTGCGGCAGGAAGGGAACACAGTTTAGCCTTACGGTCGGATGGGACAGTCGTGGCGTGGGGAGCGAATGACTTCGGTCAATGCAATGTGCCTTCGGACTTACGGGATGCGGTGGCAATTGCAGCAGGAGGGGATAACAGTCTGGTGTTACGTGCTGATGGGACGGTGGTGGAATGGGGAGCGAATTGGGCTGGTCAATGTAATGTGCCCTCGGGTTTACGGGATGTGGTAGCGATTGCGGTAGGAGTGGAGCATAGCCTAGTGTTACGGTCGGATGGAACGGTGGTGGCCTGGGGAAGCAATGAGGCTGGTCAATGTAATGTGCCGAAGGAGATCCAGGGACGGATAATAGCAATTGCAATAGGGATACTTGGTGCGGTAGGAGAGCCTAGTTTAGCGTTAGT
>CAZBKV010000032.1:0-12496 GCA_964492575.1 uncultured Verrucomicrobiota bacterium
GTAGACGGTCGAGTTGTGTTAGTAGGATTCCAAGGAGAGACCGTATTGGTGGTTTGGGTCTCTGTGGGTGCAGAACGGACCGGGCTACCGACTTTAAAAAGATCCATAATGTAAGGGATTCGCACCACGTCGTGGAAGGTGACATAAAGCATAAAAGAGATCAGGGCGATAGCAAAGGCGGTGGTCGTCAGTTCTACAAGTCTTTGGGGGAGTTCGGTGCCGAAAAAGAGCCGCCACAGCCCAGAAAGCAGGCTTAAGAGGATATGCCCCCCATCGAGAACCGGAATGGGAAGCAGGTTGAGGATGAAGAGGTTGACGTTGAGGAGCACAAGGAAGTCGAGGGCCAAACGCAGATCGGTCTTAATTCGGACGGCCAATACCCCGATGATTCCGACCGGTCCACTAAGGTCGGAAGGTCGGACCCCGGTTTCTTTGCTATGGAAGAGGGCTTGGATAACCTGGACCGTTTGGGCAAAGGCGTGCCAGACTTGTTTCCATGGAGCCGGGCCGGGCTTGACGACGTAATAGACTGTGCTGGGGAGCATGACACCAATCCGTCCTCGTTTGGTTTTCGGGTCGTAAATCGGAGTGATTTTGAAAGTCAGAAGCTGACCGTTGCGGTCCACGACGATGGTGCTTTCTTTGCCTTCGCTTTTTGCCACCAGATCGATGAGCTGAGTTCGACTTACCACAGGAACACCGTTAAACCGAACGATTCGATCCCCTTCCTTTAACCCCGCCTTTGCCGCCGGCATTCCCGGTTCGACATAACCGACAACCGGATGGATCTGCGGCAGGATATTTAGCCATTTGCCCCCAAAGACTTTCGATCGATGGGCCGTCAAAGTGACGTTTGTGCGGAATCCGTCGCGTTGAATCACCACATCGAACCGGTTGGATGGAGCCAGCATGACCAATCGAGCCATTTGTTCCCAGGATTGGATCTTGATACCGCTGATAGAGACGATCCGATCACCAGATTGTAGCCCAATTTTTTCTTCCTCCGACTCTGGTTCGACTCCGCCGATCACAGGTGGGGTTTTTTCCATCGGCAACCCTACGAAGTAAAGAATCGTGGCCACCGCGAAGGCAAAGACCAGGTTCATCAAGGGACCGGCCACCAAGACGGCCAGCTTGGGGAAAAGCGGGACCGGCGGAAGGGGTTCTTTGGTTTGAGTTTCCCCTTCCAAGGCCTCCGCGTTCATTAACTGAGGCAGACGCACAAATCCTCCTGCCGGAATCCAACGTAGGGAATATTCAATGCCATTTCGGACCCAACTGACGATTTTCGGGCCAAATCCAATGGCAAAGGCTTCGACCTTCAGGCCGGCCTTTCGAGCCACGATGAAATGCCCGAACTCATGCACTAAGATGGAAAGGCCGAACATCAAAACGACGCCGGCGAGAATCAGAATATACTCTAATGCGTTTTCCATAGTTTCTCCGACCTTTACTCAGGTCCTTAAGATAGGGTAGCGTTGACCGCGAAGAATCTCAACCGCATTGCGAGCTTTGCCCAAGATGGAGATTTGGGTGTAGAATGAAAAAATGCCGATCGTTCCATTTCATTGTGAGAGATGCGGGAAGGAAGACGAAATTCTGGTACCGCGGAGGGTTCAGGAGCCGATCCGTTGCCCTTGGTGTGGCGGACCGATTCGGTTGAGAACCGAAGGGGCAAGGGAAATGGAAGAGGTGGAAGGTTGTGGGGATTTGTGTGATCGGTCGTTCCGGGGAGCCCTTTGTCGGACCTGTCGAAAGGCAGGCTTCCCAGAAACCGAGAATCCCCGGAAAGAGGACCATTAAGATCCGGGTTTCGACCAATTTTCTTTGATTATCTGAAGATCCACTCATAGAGACCAACCCCCAGGAAGAAGGCCACATAGCCGGCCGTAAGGAATCGGAGGGTGAAACGTAGGGCATCGTGGTTCTCCAAATGGGAAAGGTAGAGTTTGTAGGCGATCAGATTGGCCACCGAACCGACCAAACTACCAAATCCTCCCACGTTGGATCCCCAAAGCAGGGGTCTCCATTGATCAGTGAATTCTACGAGCAACACCGTAGCCGGCACATTGCTGAGGATCTGACTACTCCAGGCACAGAGGAGGAAAAGATGTTTGGGATGGATCCCTATCCAAGGAGAAAGCAGAATTTTGCTCTGTCTTTTACAGTTTTGGGATCGATTTTGGAGTGGAAGGGCCGGAAATCCTAGCGCTTGTCCGAAAAAGGGCATCCGGCCACTGGTACCGAGCGGTCGAGCTCTGTCGCGGTAATCGATGCGTCTTCTCCGAACCTCGTTTTATTGCCGTCCATCCAGAATTCGCTATGTGTGGGGGGGTAAGCCTCGTTTCGGCTCTGATTCCTCTGCCCCCTTCGTCATTGAACTCGAAACATCAATCCCAAACCGAGCCCTAAGAAAAGGAGGCATGGGAACCAGGCCGCCAGCCAGGCGGGAATCTTTCCTCCCGTTCCCAATCCCAGCGAAAACTGCGCCACCACAAAATACCCAAATACCAAGAAAATACTAAGCGTCACCGCAGCAAACACATTGCGTCGTCCTGACTGAGCCGCCAGCGGAATTGCCAGCAAGACCACAATCAGACACCGCCACGGTTCGGCCAGTCGCGCATGAAACTGCGTCATCAACTTTGCTTCCGTTTCCGGAGAAAGGCGGGGATGAAGTCGACGGTAGGCCAGAATCTGACGGAGAGAAAGTTGGGGATTCCGCACAGCTTTCAACGGATCTAATCGACGAAACTCGATCTCACTTTCGATCTCTTCCGGCGTTTCCATAAACTCCGGCATTGCGATCTGGTTGGTCTCCATTCGTTTCCGCTCCGGTGGCGGGCCAGGAAGATCGATCAGTTGCTTCACATTTCGAAACACCCAGACCCCATTTGTATAAATCCCTTCTCCGGCCGCCATGCAGACGCGAGATCCATCCTTCCGCGGCCATTCACAAAGCACACTCCACATATGCCCGGTCTTCCGGTCGTATAGTCCGATATGCCAAAGCCGTCCCGCTGCCTCGTTTAGAAACGTCACATCTTGAACCCAACGATGAGAGGTGGCTTTTTTGTCCTTCCGGCGAGCCAAGATTTCCTCAGACCGTTCGATGCTTTGAGGTACGAGGGTCTCATTAATCCACATTAAGAAGACACTGCATACAAACCCAATCACCAAGTAGGGAACACTAATCCGCCACAAACTGATCCCTGCGGCTCGAATCGCCGTAAGCTCCTGATGCCGGGCATGATTGCTCAACGCATACAACGCCGCTAGCAAGAGAGCCATCGGCAAAATCGTCCAAAACAACTCTGGTACCCGAATCACGTAATACTGCACCACATCCCATATCCCCAGTCCCCGAAACCGTTCCATGTCTTCAAACAAATCGAATCCAATCCAAAAGAGAAGAAATCCCGCTGTGCAATAGCCAAGCGGAATCAAAAACTCCCGCAATAAATATCGATCCAACAATCGCATCCGAACCGTCATGTTGGATCACCTTCCCTCATTCGTCGAGTCCGAGAGCTTCCTATTCGGTTTTGCCCCTCATAGTTTTTCTTCCTATTTGGAAATCACCCATAAGTCTAACTCCATCCAAAGCCCGTCTCATGGCTGTCGAGGGACCCACGCATTTCACCAATTCGATCCAGACCGTCCCTCCTATTCCTCAAAATCAAAGCGTTAGGATTGACGTCAGCGACCAGCTTCCTATAGTCAGCCAAGACGAACAAATGGGACAGAAATTTCATGTTGCCGTCGTAGGGGCCACCGGAGCGGTTGGCCAAGAGATGATCAAGACTCTGGAACGCCGGAACTTCCCGGTGAGCCGATTAACATTGCTTGCCTCGGCTCGATCGGTAGGGAAAACGCTGCGCTTTTGTGGGGAAGACCTGCCGGTCCAAGAATTGAAAGAGGATTCGTTTCAAGGGGTGGACATTGCGTTATTCAGCGCCGGGAGCAGCATCTCCAAAGCCTTTGCCCCCAAGGCCGTAGAACAAGGTGCGGTCGTCATTGACAACTCGAGCGCTTTTCGTATGGACCCGGACGTTCCGCTCGTGGTCCCGGAGATCAATGGAGCAGATATCGCTGAGTACAAAAAACGAGGAATCATCGCCAATCCAAATTGCACCACGGCCATTACCCTGATGGCTCTCTATCCGTTGCATAAGGCCTTTGGAGTGCGTCGTCTCTTTGCTGCCACGTATCAGGCGGTTTCCGGAACCGGGGCCCGGGCCATTGAGGAACTGACTCGGCAGACCCGCCAAATCATGAACGGAGAAAAGCCTACATGCGAAGTCTACCCCTACCAGATCGCCTTCAATGTCCTGCCCCACGTCGATGTGTTCCTGGAAGATGGCTATACCAAAGAGGAGATGAAGCTTCAGAACGAGAGCCGGAAAATCATGCATCATCCGGACCTTCGAGCCAGTACCACATGCGTACGCGTTCCGGTCTACCGCGCTCATTCCGTTGCTGTAAGTGCGGAGTTTGAAAAGCCGGTCAATGTCGAAGCAGCCCGAAAGGTTTTAGAAGAGGCCCCTGGCCTGATCGTTATCGATGATCCCGAGCATAATCGCTATCCCACCCCGTTAGAAATGGCCGGCAAAGACGAGTGCGCAGTAGGACGTCTCCGCAGAGATATTGCCCTGGACAACGGCCTGGCCTTTTGGGTGGTAGGCGATCAGCTCCTTCGCGGCGCTGCACTGAATGCGGTTCTGATCGCCGAGGCTTGGTCCCAAATGGAAAAAACCCAGGCTTAATGCTTCTTCTTTGGCATTGGTTTGGGGTTTGAGGACAGGCCGTCCTTTGGGGGATTTAGAGGATTTTGAAGGATCTTTTTTTCGAGGCAGGAGGTGGGGTTCTATTGTGCCGAGAGCAGTTTTACCTGAGGCTCTGCTTTGATTACAGATACCAGTTTGCCGATTGAACTCCCTCCTAAGACGACGTAGAATGCTTCAAAGACCAAGGAGGTCGTTTTCATGAAAAGAGGCAGATGAGTCAACGAATCGTCATCATCGCAAACCGCCTTCCTGTGACTCTCCTCAAACGAGGCGGTAAACTCCATTTTCAACCTAGCCCTGGAGGGCTAGCCAGCGGGTTGGGGTCGTTTTATCAGGAGAGAAAAGGAATTTGGCTGGGCTGGCCTGGGCTAGCCAGTGAGAAACTCCGAGGTCAGGAAGAAGAGGTCGTTTCGTTCCTTCAAGAACGGAACTGTGTTCCTGTGTTTCTTAGCCAGCGCCAAGTCGAAAACTTTTATTACGGTTTCAGCAACAAAACCCTGTGGCCTCTTTTTCATTATTTCCTCCAGTATGCCGTTTTTGAATCCCGTCTTTGGGAGGCTTACAAGCGGGTCAATCGGATTTATTGCGAAGCGGCCTTAGAAGTCGTTTGGGAAGACGATCTGATCTGGATCCATGACTACCACCTCCTTCTTCTACCCGGTATGCTTCGGGAGAGGCTTCCCAACGCTACGATCGGCTTTTTTCTTCACATTCCTTTTCCTTCCTTTGAAATCTTTCGGCTCCTTCCCTGGCGGGAAGAGATTCTAGAAGGCATGTTAGGAGCCGATTTGGTAGGCTTCCATACCTATGACTATGTACGGCATTTTCTCAGCAGCGTAAGGCATATTTTGGGGTATGATCATAGTCTTGGCCTAATCACGACGAAAAATCGGGTAGTAAAAGTAGATATTTTCCCAATCGGGATTGATTTTTCCAAGTTTGCCCACGCAGGCGATCTGCCCGAAGTAAGGGCCGAGATTTACAGATTGAAGCGAAAGATAGGAGACCGTAAGGTGATTCTTTCAGTCGATCGACTTGATTATACCAAGGGTATTCCCGAGAGGCTCCGAGCCTTTGAACTTTTTCTAGAAAAAAATCCTGAGTATCGAGAGAAGGTCGTCTTTGTCCTCGTAGCCGTTCCATCCAGGACCAAGGTTGAGCATTATATTCAGCTCAAAAGAAAAGTAGATGAATATATAGGTCGAATCAACGGGCGGTTTGGCACGTTAGGGTGGTCTCCGATTCTTTATCTCTATCGTTTCCTCCCTTTTACAACTTTGTCAGCACTGTATAACTTGGCTCATGTTGCGTTGGTTACCCCTTTGCGAGACGGGATGAATCTGGTGGCCAAAGAGTTTGTCGCTAGCAAGCAGAATCATTTGGGCGTGCTGATTTTGAGCGAGATGGCGGGAGCGGCTCGCGAAATGGGAGAAGCCGTATTGGTAAACCCTTACAATGTGGGAGAGGTCGCCCAAGCCCTCAAAACCGCCTTGGAAATGGACGAAGCGGAGCAAAGGGAACGAAATATCCGCTTGAAAAAACGACTCCAGCGACATGATGTGAGCCGTTGGTCTATCGAATTTTTCGAGAAAATATCTTCTGTACGGGCTATCCAAAAAGAGATGGAAGAGAAGATCTTGCAAGGTCCCCTTCTCCAGGAATTCCTAACGAAGTACCAGAAGGCTTCCAAGGCCATCCTCTTTTTGGATTATGACGGAACGCTGAGGCCTTTTGCCGATCGCCCCGAAAAGGCTGGACCTGATCCTGAGATCCAAGAGATTTTGAGAAACCTAGCCGCTATACCAGCCAATCGAGTCGTTCTAATTAGTGGAAGGAAAAAGGAAAATCTAGAACAATGGTTTGGGGGATTGGGCATTGATCTGGTGGCCGAACACGGCATATGGTTTAAAGAATTTGGACGTCCCTGGGAACTGATCGAGCCGTTGAAACAGGACTGGAAAGAGGCCATTCGTCCCATTTTGGAAATTTACACCGACCGAACCCCGGGGGCTTTTATCGAAGAAAAGGAATTTTCCTTAGTATGGCACTATCGGAAGGCGGAACCGGAACTTGGCCTTACCCGAGCGAGGGAGTTAAAAGATGCCCTTTTGAATATTACAGAAAATTTTAACCTTACGGTGTTGGAAGGAAGTAAAGTAATCGAGGTAAAACCTGTAAATATCAACAAGGGGATCGCTGCTTTACGATGGCTGTCAATGGGATCCTGGGACTTTATCATGGCCATAGGCGACGACTGGACAGACGAGGATCTTTTCGAAGCCCTTCCTCCACAATCCTATTCTATCAAAGTCGGCTTTGGACTCTCCAAAGCAAAATTCAATATAACTTCTCCTCAAGGGGTAAGAAGTCTGTTAAAAAAGATGATCCAAAGGAAAGGCCCCAAAGCCTGGGCCGAGCAGTAAGGTAAGCTCCTTTCTGGTTCTTTAGCTGTTAGCTATCAGATAATTGGCAAGAAGACTTTCCCCTCTCTTCAAAGGAATCCAAAGCCTGTGGGGAGGTGTTTTCAGTTTTGGATTTTGTCATCTGGTTTTGAAAAGGAAAATACTCCAGACCGTTTCGACAACGCTTGAGAAGAAAAAGAAAGAAGGGCCAAGAACCCAAAAGAAGAACGCAAAGCCGTATGGGATTGAAACTGAATCTTGGATGTGGAGAGCGGTACCTGGAAGGATACATCAACTGTGATGTGCTGCCCCAGGTCAAAGCGGACCGTTACTTTGACCTTAATCACCCGCCCTATCCTTTCCCGGACAATTGTGCAGAGGAGATTCTGATGGATAATGTGTTGGAACACCTCGATGATATTCCCAAAGTGATGAAGGAGTTGTATCGGATTCTTGCCCCTGGAGGACGCCTCCGAATTTGGGTTCCTTACGGCAAAAGTGATTGGGCCCTCCAAGACCCTACACACAAACACTACTTCACCGAACAAAGCATGCTCTACTTTACCGAAGGGCATCCTTATAACTACTACACCGACGTTCGATTCCGCCTTATCGAAGCCCGCCTCTACTGTGACAACTTTACCCTTCGCCACCGCCTTCGAAATCTCATTCCCTTCCGGAACATCCTTCGGTACTTTTTCTTCAACATGTACGACGGAATCTATTTCGAACTGGAAAAACCGAAAACCGCCGCCGACAACCAAACTGGATCCGCCATACCATGAGCAAAAAAATCGCAACGAAACCCAAATCCGCTCGGACGAAACGAACAACCTGGGCGTGGGTTGGAGTCGTCCTTGTGGTTCTGGTCCTTTTCTTTCATCCGAGTTTCTACCCTGGCAAGATTCTCTTTTCGAGTGATGGACCGCTGGGGGCGAATGCGGCGGAGTATGCCCGACTCCCTCAGGCCTTTTTTGGAATGTGGCAAGATCTGAATTGGCTTGGGGGATACGTAGGCAGTGCGTTCCCCAGCGTAACCTACGGCTTACTCTGGGTCCTCGGTCCCTATTGGTTTGCCAAATTCTACACGCCGATCAGTCTGTTCCTCCTGGCCCTTAGTGCATGGTTCCTGTTTCGGCAGCTTCGGTTTCGGCCTTACGTCTGTTGGATGGGGGCCTTGGCGGCGATGTTGAACGGTGACTTTTTCTCGTACGCCTGTTGGGGGTTGGGCACGCATGCGTTGGCTGTCGCTGCCACCTTTACTTCGTTGGGAATCCTCGCTGCGCCGCGGCTCCAATCCTGGGGTTGGGTTCGCTATATCCTGGCCGGCTTTGCCGCAGGAATGGCAGTGATCGAAGGTTTTGATAGCGGGGCGATCCTTACCCTCTACATCGCTGCGGCGATTCTCTTCCACGCGCTCCAGGAGTCGTGGGCTCGCCAACAGCAGACCTCCTCCCAAGAAGCATCCGAAAAGGCCACCCCTAAGCCATGGTCTCATGCCGTCGGACTAGGCATCGTACGAACGGCCGTGGTGGCCTTAGCGGCAGGGTGGATCGCAACGCATGCCTTGACGGTGCTCATCGAAACACAGGTCCAAGGGGTGGTTGGCATGCAACAAAACCGGCGAACTAAACAGATGCGGTGGGATGACGCCACTCAGTGGAGCCTTCCTAAAATCGAAACGTTACGAATTATGATCCCTGGTCTTTTCGGCTATCGCATGGACACTCCGGATGGAGGGAACTATTGGGGACGGGTAGGCGAACGTCCAGGGCATCCGGAGATTTTGCCCCGTCATTCGGGGGCTGGACCGTATGCTGGATTGGCCGTCTTAATGGCGGCCTTCTGGGCTGTGGTCCAAAGCTTCTCTCGTCGCAAAGATCCGAACGCTCCGTTGCGCCCGGAAGAGCGACGTTGGGTTTACTTCTGGTTCGGAGCGGCCCTCGTCTCCCTTGCCTTAGCGTGGGGTCGACACGCCCCATTCTATCGATTGGTGTACGCCCTACCGTATTTCTCTACGATTCGAAACCCCATCAAATTCCTCCACCCGTTTGGAGTCGCGGTGGTGATCCTTTCTGCTTATGGACTGGAAGCTTTGTGGCGGGAATATGCCGAACGAACGGCCGACTTACGAGCCGGAATCCGGTCCTGGTTACGCCGGTGGTGGCAACAAGCTACACGACTGGAACGGAAATGGACGATCGGTCTGGCCGTTGTGTGGGCTGTTTCCTTGTTGGGATGGTTGATGTATGCGGCTTCCAAACCGAGCCTGATTAACTACCTTCGCCATGCCCAACTCCCTTCCGATCTCGCCCCCAAAATCGCCGCGTTCAGCATCGCGGAGGTCGGCTGGTACCTTTTCTTTCTCCTTCTCATTGGGGGTACCTGGCTCTTCATCGTATCTGGAGTGCTCTCCGGTCGCTATCGGAAATTAGGGATGATCTTCTTCACCTTGGTTTTCCTGGCGGATTTTTATCATGCCAATCGATTTTGGGTCGTGTATTGGGACTTTGATGAAAAATACGCCACTAATGACCTAACGCGATTCCTCAGCAACAAACCCTGGGAGCATCGGGTCACGGTCTTGCCCCTCCAACTGACTCAACAACTGACTCTCCTCCAGCAGGTCTACCATGGGGATTGGCTCCAACATTCCTTCCGCTACTACAACATCCAGGCATTGGACGTGGTTCAAGAACCTCGCCCCTCGATTGACAACATGCAATACAAACAAGCGATGTATGGCCATGGAGTGCAAGGCCTGCTTCGGATGTGGGAATTGACCAATACCAAATACCTGATCGGTCTGGGTGGGCGATGGGTTCAGGTCCTAAACGATCAACTGGATCCCCAACGCCGACGCTTTCACCTGGCCATGCCGTTTGCCTTTGAACCTGTCCCTCCGAAGAACTGGCTGACTGTCCGAAGCAATACAGCCGGGCCGTTTGCCGTCTTAGAATTTGCCGACGTCCTTCCCCGCGCCAAACTCTTCAGCCAATGGACCGTCCTAACCAATGCCCAGGAAGTCCTTACCACCCTATTAGACACTAATCGATTCGATCCTCACCAAACCGTCCTCCTCCAGCAACCCATTGACCTGACGCCCGACACGAATGCCGCACCCGATTCGGTCGGATCGGTCCAAATCGTGGACTACCATCCGAAATTCATCCGCCTGAAAGTCCAGGCCAACTGCCCGGCCGTTCTCCTGTTGAACGACAAATACGATCCGCACTGGCGTGCCACCGTGGATGGCCGACCTGTTCCCATCCTCCGCGCGAACTACCTCATGCGTGCCCTTCCGATCCAGCCCGGCCGTCATACCGTCGAAATGACCTTCCGCGTCTCCAGTGTTCCGCTCTGGATCAGCGTCGCAGCCGACGCCTGCGCCTTGCTCCTCGCTTTCCTGGTAGGGATAGGATTGCCGGGATCCAAATACCAGCGGAAGACCTAGCTTTTGATCCTTTCCTGCAGAGAGATTCTTAAGACAACTTTGTTTTTCAGGCTTGAACTCGACAGGGGGAAGGTTCTGTGCTACTAGGCCTAGCTTAAGGGAACAAGGCGGTTTCCCGTCGAAACCGCCAAGAGGAAGATCGGGCTCATTCCACACGGCCGACTCTTAACCAGAAGAACGACAACATAAACGAAACCAAAAAGGATACGCCTATGGCGAGAGAACTCTCAGTGCTAGAACGATACCGGAAGGATTATAAACCGAAGCTCCCGCGGATCTTTGCCCAAAACGGGGCCGTTCTTCGTCCTGTGGAAGGGGAACGGCTGGAACCGGATCAAGACCGGGAGACCCTTCGGCAACTCTTCCCCAAAACCTACGGCATGCCGGTGATCACCTTTGAACCGGGCCAGATCGACCGGCGTCCCTTGACCGTAGGAGTGATTCTCTCCGGCGGGCCGGCCCCTGGCGGGCACAACGTCATTGCCGGTCTTTTTGACGGCTTAAAGAGCATCCATCCGGACAGCCGGCTTTATGGTTTTCTGGGAGGCCCCAGCGGTGTGGTCGAAGGCCAATCCATGGAGTTAACCGCTGAAATCATCGATGAGTACCGAAATACCGGTGGGTTCAACATGATCGGCTCGGGTCGGACCAAACTGGAGAAACCGGAACAATTCGACCGGGCTTACGAAAACTGTAAGAAACTGGGTATCCAGGCCCTTGTGATCATTGGAGGGGATGATTCCAACACCAACGCCTGCCTGATGGCGGAGTATTACTTGCAGAAAGGGCAGGATCTTCAGGTTATTGGCTGTCCGAAGACGATCGATGGCGACTTGAAGAACCGCTATATCGAAACCTCCTTCGGTTTTGATACAGCCACGAAGGTCTATTCGGAGTTGATTGGGAATGTCGCTCGGGACGCCGCTTCGGGCCGGAAATATTATCATTTTATTAAACTAATGGGCCGTAGCGCCTCCCATATCGCCTTAGAGTGTGCCTTGCAGACCCACCCGAATCTCTGCCTCATCGGCGAGGAAATTGCGGCTCGCGGCCAAACCCTGGCTCAGGTCGTCGACTCCATTGTCCAAATGGTCCTCCGTCGAGCCGAGGCTGGAAAGAACTATGGAGTGATCCTGGTCCCTGAAGGAATCGTCGAATTCCTTCCCGATATACGACAATTGATTTCGGAACTGAACGATCTGTTGGCCGAACACGGGGAATACCTCAACAGCCTGCCCACTCAGGACGACAAACGACAGTTCATCTACGGCAAACTCAGTCCGGAAAGCGGTCGAACCTATAGCCTTCTTCCCCAGGCCATTCAAACCCAGCTTATTTTAGACCGAGACGCCCACGGGAACGTCCAGGTTTCCCGCATCGAAAGTGAAAAACTACTGGCCGACCTGGTGACCGATCGACTCCGTGAACTCAAAGCCGAAGGCAAATATAAGGGGAAATTCTCCCCGATGTGCCACTTCTTTGGGTACGAAGGTCGATGTGCTCCGCCCAGTAACTTCGATGCCGACTACTGCTACAGCCTCGGTTACTGTGCGGCCGCTTTGATTGCGGCTGGGAAGACCGCATACATCGCTAATGTCCGGGGTCTGAATCGGCCGGCCGAAGAATGGATCGCCGGGGGAGTTCCCTTAACGGCCATGATGAATATCGAGCGACGTCATGGCAAAGATCGGCCGGTGATTCGAAAGGCCCTGGTGGATCTGAATGGTCGGCCGTTCCAGGAATTTGCCGGCCAACGCGATCAATGGGTGGTCGAAGATCACTACATCAATCCGGGTCCCATCCAATATTACGGTCCGGATGAACTTTGTAATCGAACTACATACACCCTCCAG
>CAZBKV010000033.1:0-10872 GCA_964492575.1 uncultured Verrucomicrobiota bacterium
AGAAAGATGGACGGATGCTTTTGGAGAAGCGCTAGGGATGATCCATGCCGAGCTTGCCACCCTTCAAAGGTCGTGGCTGAGGGTGGGGGCTTGTCCGAAAAATCGGCGGAGGTGGAAGAGAAGCGACGGGGTGGTGTCGTAATCTGGAAAATTTACCTTCTTACAACGAGTAGCTATTGAGCTTTCGAAAGCTCTAAGGAGAAACGCCTTCGTGTCGCTACGCTCGTCAGAGGGCAGAAGAGAATGGGAAAGGAATTCTCCTTAACGTTTTCTCGATTTTTTGGATAAGCTCTATGGCTCTGCAGAACACGGTTTAGGCTACTCGTGCATTGCGTTAAGGGCTTTGAGTTGGATAAAAAGGAAACCCTATGAGTATTAAACCAGATACATGGATTCGGAAAATGGCCCGGGAGTACGGGTTGATCGAGCCATTTGTGGACCATCAGGTTCGACAAGTTGAGGGTCGACCTGTGATTTCGTACGGCCTTTCTTCGTTTGGATATGACATCAGGGTGTCGAATCATTTCCGCATTTTCACGAATGTTTACAATACGGTGGTAGACCCGAAGAATTTTGATCCGAAAGGGCTTATCGAGATTGAAGCGGATGTGTGTATGATTCCGCCTAACAGTTTTGCCCTGGCGTTGAGTGTAGAAAAATTTCGGATCCCTAGAAACGTGATTGCGATTTGTGTGGGGAAGTCCACGTATGCTCGGTGTGGGATCATCGTAAATGTGACTCCCTTTGAACCGGGATGGGAAGGGCGTGCGGTCCTTGAGATTTCTAATACAACCAATCTTCCTGCTAAAATCTATGCCAACGAAGGGTTAGCCCAGGTCCTCTTTTTTGAGTCAGATCAAGAGTGCGAGGTTTCCTATGCAGACCGAAAGGGGAAATATCAAAACCAGGACACCATTGTTTTGCCTCAGGTGTAAAGAAAGGAATGCTTAGGCTGGTTGTTTTTTACGGGGGCGAAGGATGATGACCTTTTTGGTCGATCCTTCCACTTCCACACTATGCGTCTCCACGTCTGGATCGTCTTTCAGGGCATTATGGACAATCCACCGGTCGAAGGCGTTCATTGGCTCCAGTTCAATGATATCTCCCCATCGTCGGACTTTTTCTGCTGCGGCATAGGCCTTTTGGAGGAGTTCTTCTCGTAGTCGAAGCCGATATCCGCCTACATCTAAGGTGACCCGAGGATGATCCGGATCGGCCGTATGAACCAGGCGGTTGATCAGGTACTGGAGTTCTGAAAGCGTCTTGCCACGACGGCCGATCAAGCGTCCTGGGTCATCGGTCTCGATTTGGAGAAAATAGGCGTTTGGAATGGAGAGGCGTTTGACCTTGGCCTGGAAGCCAAGGAGTTCCAAAAACCGGGTTGTGATGGCAATTGGGTCTACCGGCATAAAGGCTCTTTTCTTTTTTTGACCTATCTTTTCTTTTCTTCGAAAAGTGACAGGTGGTCAACTCTTACTTTCGTTTTCGGGATTTGGTAGAGCCTCGAGCCGTCTTCGGTTGAAATGGGCAAGTCCCAGACGGACGAGCCGCTGTTCCCGTGGAGTTTGGCGGCTCGGTGGTTCGGGTCAATTTGGTCTGGAGGATCGTCAGCAAGTTTTGCACGGTCCAGTACAACGCTAAGCCTGAGGGAAAATTATAGAGAATCAGGACAAAGATCAGGGGCATGTATTGCATTATCTTCTGCTGGACTGGATCGGTTCCGGGTGAGACCGGTGTCATCCGGGCCTGCCAGAACTGGGTTACTCCCATGATCAGCGGCAGCGGGTTGATAGGGAATCCGAGAATGTAGGCCACCGTATCCGGTTGGGAAAGATCGCAAATCCACAGGAAACGGGCCCCACGCAACTCGATTGCGCTTTGAAGCATCTGATAGAAGCCGATAAAGACCGGGATCTGGAGCAGAATCGGCAAGCAGCCCCCTAGCGGATTGACCCGATTTTCGCGCATGAATTGCATCAGTTTCTCGTTCATCTTCTTTGGGTCATCTTTGTATTTTTCTTGGATCTCCTTCATCTTGGGCTGGAGAGCAGCCATCCGCTTCATGGATCGAGTGCTTGCTGCCGTTAGGGGCCAGAAGAGAAGCTTGATAATGATCGTAATGGCAATGATGGTTAATCCGTAAGAAAGCCCCAGACTGTGTAATCCGTTCATGGATAAGAGCAAAGCGCGGGCAAACCACCCAAAGAAGGAGGTAAAGTTCATCGCCCGATCCTCTTCTCGGCCTAAAGCTGCCAGGGTTTTGTATTCCTTTGGACCGGCATACAGTTCGAGTTCATACTGTATGGATCCTTCAGGAGGCAGGGTGGTCTGAGGATGAACAAACGCTCCTACATAGGCGTAGTAAGGCCGCGAACTGGTCGCTCCTACAGGCGGGGGCACCGGAATTCGACGAGCCATGACGTGAGGGACAGGCTGAGGTTCCCGGGCAATAATTGTAAAGAATCGGCTCTGGACCGCGGCCCAGACTACATTACTGATGCCGGGGCTGAAGAAGACTTCCCGCGGTGTTCCTGGCAGACAGCCTAATGTACGATTCGCAAACCAGCCCTCGCTGACAAAACGGGCTTTTCGACCATCGTACCATTGTAAACCAAGGAAACGCATATCCCGTGGGTTTGCCGCCGGCATGGCTGTTCCGATGATAATCTGCTGATCCGGCAAGCTAACGGTCTGGGTACTGACGTTTTGAATCCGAATTACGGCTCGGATCATGTGGTTTGTCGTCGGTTCTAGCCGTTTCTCGACCACCAATCCGTTGGTGGGCGAACTCCGTAATACCACGGCCTTGCCCTGCTGCTTGACTTCATACAAAAGGTCCGCCGGCAACACCTGACCGGCTAAAAGTGTCAAAATCGGTAGAGGGGCCCCGTGATTCAGTGTTACGTAGCGTGTTTGATTGGTTCCTATTTGGTTCTTGGTGCATGAGATTTGGGCCGGATAATTTGTGAGCTCAATCTCTTGAATTCCTCCTCCATAACCGGTGATCTTCATCAAGGTATCCCAAACCGACCAAGAAAGCTTTGGCGCTTTCGCCTCCGGTAGGGGCTGGAGGCTCCAAGCCTGAGTTCCGGGGGAGATTTGGTTAGTAGAAACCTGCTGGTGTGTCGAGGAAGGGATAGAAGAAACCACCCCAGTCGAAGAGACCTTTCCTGCGTTGGTGGCCACAAGATTGGTTTCCCCGAGGTTTTGTTCCTCTGGAACCTCGATCGGTGGATAAATCCAGTTGACGATCGAGGGCGTCAGGAACAGAAGGATAACGCAAATGATTAATCCGATGACCGTCTTTCGATCCATAAACTTTTGCCTCGGTTACGAATGATTTTTCTTTGGCTTCGTAAGCACTCTCTCTTTTGTCCGATTTTCAGCTAGAACGTCCTTTCCACTGTTCGGGTACCGGGTCATAACCGCAGCCTCCCCAAGGATGGCATCGACAAATTCGTTTTACTGCCAACCAACCGCCGCGGATCAAGCCATGCCGTTGTAAGGCCTGAACCGCATATTCCGAGCAGGTTGGGGTGTATCGGCAGCCGGCACTCGGGCCAAAAAAGAAAACCTTCAGTGGGGAAAGAAACCATTGATAAAATCGAATCCCCAAAACCAAAAGCACTCCTAAGATGTAGCCAACCCCTCCGATGAAGCGGTGGAGGATTCTTCTTTGAGAAGTTCCGCTCGTTGTAGGGCTTTTAAAAAATCGTGTTCTACTTCTTTCTGTTTGCGGCCAAGGATCTCCTTCCGTGCCACCAACACCAAATCCACCCCTGGCTTGATTTTGTGTTGGCACAGCCGAAAGGTCTCTCGCAAAAGCCGCCGGGCTCGATTGCGAAGAACCGCTCCTCCGATCCGCCGACTCACAACAATCCCCACCCGTGCCGGTTTTTCGTCCTCTCGCTCGAGCCAATTCAGAATCAGACATCCCTGCACTACTCGCCGACCTTGATTCCGAATGAGCCGATATTCTGCGCTGCGTTGGAGCCGTTGAGCCCGCCGCAGGCGAAACCTGATCGGAGGCTGTGTCATGGATAGGCATTAGACCGGGGTCAGGCGCTTTCGACCAGCCTTGCGCCGACGACGGATAATCTCCCGGCCGCTTTTGGTTCGCATCCGGGCCAGAAATCCATACTGACGTTTCCGTCGAATCCGCGATGGTTGATATGTCCGTTTCATAGCCTCGCAAGATCGTTCCCTGTTTTCGTTCTACACCTACTTCTCTGTCTCCAGATCAGATCCTCTTCCGGTCCCTTTTCCTCGCAGGTGGTCGGAAGAACGAGAGGAACCTCTCCTCCCTGCGAAGAAGCTAAAGCTACCAGCCCTTCGTCTCAGGTCAAGTCCGGGAATCTCTTTAACGAATTTTCCCGTCTCTTTGGTCCCTCCCAATCCCTTGGCTATTTGTCCGCCGCTTACATGGGGAAAATTGTATCCATAAATCTCTGATAATGCCAGAAATAAGCCTGCACAATACCGTATCCTACGAAGAGAAGAATCAAAAGATAGATTACTCGGGGTCCCCATTCGCTCAGTAACTGAGCCTGTTGCTTCGCCTGCTCGAAATACACCCGGTAGATGTAATCCAGGGAATCATCCAGCTGGCCACTCGTCTCCCCCGATTGATACAACGAAAGGAATTTGTCCGGTAAGAATCGGACCGAAGCCAAGGCCTCCGAAGGCAAAGCCCCTTGCTCCATCAACGCCACCGCCTGATGAACCTTTTTCATGTACCAAGCGGAGCCGGAAGCCCGCACGGCAATCTTCCAAGCCTCCGGCACGACCACCCCTGCCTCCAACAACGATTTTAAAGCTAACGTCAACCGAACCACAGCAATCGATTCCAAAAGTCGATGCATCCCCGGAAAATACCAAAAAATACGCTCTATGACACGACGCACCGGATGATAAGGAGGAAAGCGTCCTATGAAAATCCCTGCAGCACATACGGCCCCTAACGTCCCAAACAGCATGATCTTGTTTCTTATGTAAGGTTGAATCTGCCCTTTTAAGACCGCATTCACGAAAAGAGGAAGAGGGAGGATCAAAAAGGCAAAAGCTAACGTCAAAAGAGGCCACCCCAACGCCTTCACAATCAACCGAAGAAACTCCATCCGCCTCTGATAATACTCACTTAAGGCTAGGGCACTTTCGGGTAACCGTCCGGCCTTCTCTGCGGCCACAATCAACTCATGATCCAGCTCCGGAAGCCAGTTTCCTGTCTGCTGAATCGCTTCGCCGAAGGTGTACCCCTGGTGCAATGCTTGTTCGAGTTTGGTGAGACCTTTTCGAAAGGCAGCCGAGCGAGCGGTTTTTCGGAGGTGGGCCACTACTTGCAGCAGGGGAATCCCTCCTTCGAGCATTTCGGCCAACTCGCGATAAAACCAGGCCAGCTCATCCAATCGACTTATCGTTAAAATTCGTTGCCATGCCATCGGCCTCTCCTTCTCCTCTAAGCTCCGTGTTTCTTCCCCTTTTAGTCTTCCTCAGGAGTTGGGTCAGGATCAAGATGATAGCGGTGATTCATGTACATCTCGTCTGCGACTTGGAACATGGCGATCGCGTCCCGTTCCAATTCTTTCTCAAACGGACCGGGGTGAGGCAGAAGCTCTAAACCGGTCTTCTTCGGATCTCCCTTCCAAAACTCCACGGTCTTTCGTAAGCCCAACACCACCAGCCGCTCTTTGGCAAACATTCCAATATCCCGATTGTGATTCAGAAAGGCCCGGCCGTCCCCCTTCGGTAATTTCAAAAGATTTCGGCCAAAAAACATTACTTCATACGGCCGACCAATCATCGCCAAAATGGTCATAGGAATATCCATCTGGCATCCTAACATATCAAACCGCCGCGGCCGATCCACCACAGCCGGTCCTACCACTAAAAACGGGATTTCATAAGAATGGATCGGAATATCTTCCGAGCCGTAGACGCGTGCTCCATGATCCGCCACAACGACAAAAATCGTGTTTTTCCAATATGGTTCTTTCTTCACCGCTTCAAAGAATTTTCCCAACGCATAATCTGCATATTTGACTGCATGGGCTCGTTTCCGACGAAATGGATCTTCTGGAATCCGACCCGTCGGATAAAGATAAGGTTTATGATTCGAAACGGTAAGGGTTAGGACAAAGAACGGTTTTCCTGTGTTATACAACTTCCGACATTTTTGAATCGTCCAGTTCAACAAATCTTCATCACACATCCCCCATATCGTCTTAAAGGTAATCTTGGGGCAGTCTTTTTCCTCCAAAAATTCATCAAACCCATTTTTTAAACTAAACCCTTTCATTCGATCGAACAAACCACGACCGGCATACATAAATACAGTATGATACCCATCACGCTTTAACACTCGAGCCAAAGTTTCTACATTATCTGATTCTAAACGCCATACAATTGAATCTCCCGGCAACGGAGGAAATCCGCAAATAACCCCTTCCAATCCCCGAACCGTTCGGTTGCCGGTGGCATAGATGTTCGTAAAAAGCCATCCTTCCTCATTCGCAATCCGGTCCATATTCGGGGTCAAATCTTTCTTCGCTCCTAAGATTCCCCAAAATGAAGAACCAAAGCTCTCTTCCAACAAGATCACCACGTTCAACCGAGGTCGAGACGGATCCCCTAACAGCTTCCGACGCGTGGAGTAAAGGCCGCCGGTAAACTCTACCCCCGGCTGTTCCAGCATACGATGGACCCGACGATAGGCCTCCTCTCGATCGATCGTTTTATAAAAGGCTGGAAAATCCAGATGACGCGTCCATGCCGCCGCAACGAAACAAACCTGCCCATTGTTTGCGATTTGATTCAATGGACGGTCGCTACTGAAATGCACTCCTCTCTTCCATGGGACCGTCATTCCGTATATGAACAAGACTCCCATTATGGCAATCGTTACGAACCATCGAGTCGTCGCTCTGAGGGGACTTGTAAACGCCTCCCCAAACCATCGCCAGGCCGAATAGGCCCATAACGCCCCTATAAGAGCACAAATCAAAATCACCGGAATCACAGGATAAGATTCCCAGATGTTAACAAATACTTCTGTCGGATAAAGCAGATAGTCGACCGCCACCGTGGTAAAACGAGATTGAAACTCCTCATAAAAGAAGAACTCTACCGCCGCAATAAAGACCTGGACTCCAAAGAAAAGGAATAGCCCAAACAACGTTAGGGCCCGATGGATCGGCCCACCAAATCGTTCTCTTGGAGTCAAAGCAAACCAAAGGAGAAGAGGGATCGTCAAAACTCCAGCCACGAAAAGATCTTGATGGAATCCTATAAACCAAGCTGCAATTTGTTGCCAAAGAGGAGCATGGATTCCTTTATGAAAGACCAAAAGGAGGGTAAGTCGAAGGACTGAACTTAACACGACATACGAAAGGGCCGCATAGGCTGCCAATCCCCACATACTCCGACGCAGACGTCGAATCAGACCTTCCCGTTGTTCCATGGCTGATCCCTCCACCGAAGTGTTTGGTCTTAAGCATTTATGATTGATTGAATCTCGATGGCTTATCGAAATAAGCAAATTCCACTTTGGTGTTAGGTATGACTCCTCACAAGCGAGAAACGTTCAGCCCGCTCCACCCTCTCTTTTATACCGAATCGCCACCCCTACAATCACTCGACTATGAATCGGCGTGGCCACCGGAGCCCAACGCGGCCCGCCCCACCAAATCCCAGTCTCCTCAATCCGATCCTTAATCAACACCACAGCCTCAGCTCCCAACTCGGCTGCCCGCCGCCGCAGGGCTCGCTCGATCTTCTCCACACTCGGTTCTGGATTCACGGAGACAGAGGCCACCACCTCCCCAAGCTTCTCATAAGGCCGATTCGGAAAAGCCTGCAGAATCTGAACCTGTTTCCAATTCGTTGGAGGATACCGGGGTACCCCCAGGTATTGCACCTTGTAAGTCGAAACCGTACCACATCCTGTCACCAACCCCAACACAATCAACCCAATCCAAAGCCCACCCCCAAACCGAACCTTCCTTCCGAGGGTACCCTGCCGCATCGTAAGAACTTGCCCGTCAGTCTTCATCTTCTTCCTCCTCTCCTTCCACGATCTTTCGCATAATCTTTGGGGTCAAAAGCCAACGTAACACGGCGCATTGTCCTGTCCGCAATTCCGGAACCTCCAAAAACGCTAGGCCTGCCTTCTTAAAGGCTACCCCTGCTGAAGGATTGCCGGCTGTTAACAATCCGGTCAGTTCTCCTAAATATGGTTCATGCCCCACCAGTAAAAGCTTGTTCTTAGAGCTCATCTCCTCCTTCAACCACTCGATCAACTTCTGATGATCGCCCGTAGCTAAATGTTCACATTCCACGATCCGCTTTTCATACTCAAACTCCTCAGCCACAAGCTGTGCCGTCTGCCGTGCCCGGACCAAGGGGCTGGTGATGATAGCATCAAATCGTAATTTGAGAAGGCTCATGGCCTCGGCGACAATGCGTACTTTTCGCCGGCCTTTCGGGGTCAAAGGCCTCTGTTCATCCGCATACTGAACCAAGTCCTTCGGCACCGCCACACCGTGTCGCATCAGGTACAACTCCATACCTAACAGCTTCTCTCAAACTCCTTGTCCTTGCAACTCACAGAAGACATAAAACACGCATCCAAGCCTTCGCTCGGATGCGCTCCGATTTTCTCTATACGGGAAAAGTTTCTACCTCTCTATCCTTTATCGGAAAAACTCCTTTGGCGGATGAGCAAAATCCGGTCCCCAAATTCGAATCCGCCGGACACATCCTGTGTCATCAAAGGAACCGAACCCGATGAGGCCGTAGTCAAAATGCGTATCCTTTGCTTCCATAATCGGCTTGGTCATGTCATCAAAATAGACCCGAATCGTCCCGTCTTTTACCCTACGCTCGATCCGGACTTTATGCCACTGATGCTGTCCCCATCGGATTCCTTTTGTCGTATGGGTAGCGATTGCCACCCGCGGCTCATCATTCACCAAGAAGATATTGTGTGCGTGAGGATCGGCTCGTGTGGCCAGATGAACATAGTAGAAATTGGAACGATCCTTTGCGCCGAAAAAGATGCACATATCCCGATGACCATATTCCCGACCGGTCTGCATTAACTCTACCTCCAAAACAAAGTCCCCAAACCAGTGGTCTCGAATTAAGGCAATATTGTAGGGAGACCGCACGCGGGGTTTGTAATGACTTTGCTTATAAAGTTCCATACAACCTACCCCATCCATCACTCGATATCGCCATGCACTGGGGTCAGAGAAGAGAAAGTCCTTTAAGGCTTCAGGGCCTCGAAAATCCTGGGCATACAGCAAATGATATCCTTTTGGAATCGAAGGCTGGGATTCGGCTCCATAAAGTACTCCAGCAAGAATCCCTGTCGTGATGATAGAAAGCATTCCGATCCATCTGCTCTGTGTTTTCATAGCTCTCCCTTGATTGTTTTGGATTTGTAGTTAAATGGAGTTACACTCGTTCTGGCACCACAAACGGCTTCCGATAATGCCGTGTCAAAAGCTCATCCGCAAACGGATTCCCTTCAAATCGCTCTAGATCAGGATCCATGATCAATAATTCTCCTAATGTAATCTGGTCGAAATCATAATTGACCCCATTTGCTTTCAAATGGGTGAGCATTCGAACAAACGTAAGCTCTCCATCCGGTAAGCTCCGGACCTTTTCTAAGATTTGCATTGCCGGAGCCCGCTCACCCAGTCGATAAGAAATATTTCCAGTATGACATAGCGAGCTGGAAATAAAGCCTTCATAAATATCCGCGTTCAAATCTTCTACTCGACGGGACCGAACGGCCCGGAAGAAGTTCGCAAAATGATTCTCCCCACGTTCTGGAAACTTCTTGATTCGCTTCCCTTTCGCATCAAAAGCCTCCACACTGCCGTTGGTGACTAACACATGCCCTCCTTCGCAATGGATCACCACGGCAATGCTGCCGCCCATGAAGCGATCCATTCGATCCGATCCTTTCTTCTCCGGCAGACCGCGAACTTCAAAGATCAATGGAGCACTTGGATACTCATGCCAGACGATCTGCGTGTTCGGCGTCTGCCCATCGTCGACATAACCCAACCGCCCCCCTACACTCATCACCCGCGGCGACAGCTTTGGCTCGCCCAAGAACCATCGGGCAATATCCATCTGATGAATCCCTTGATTTCCTAAATCTCCGTTGCCGGTATCCCAGAACCAGTGCCAGTCATAGTGCAATCGTGCCCGCATCAACGGCTTCATTGGAGCCGGGCCACACCACAAATTATAATCTACGCTTGGAGGAATCGGCTGAGGACCATTCACCCGTCCAATGCTCCGCCGCCGTTTGTAACAAAGCCCTCGCGCGATTAAGATCCGACCGAGGTTCCCGGCACGAACCCATGCCACGGCATCCCGAATCGAATACCGCGAACGGCTCTGCGTCCCGGTTTGCACAATCCGTCGATACTTTCGGGCTGCCTCCACCATCTTTCGGCCTTCCCATACGTTGTGGCAGACCGGCTTTTCTACGTAGACATCCTTCCCTGCCTGACAGGCCCAAATCGTAGCCAACGCATGCCAATGATTAGGAGTAGCGATAGTCACGGCATCCACTTCCGGATTTTCCAACAGGGCCCGCAAATCCAAATAAGGGGTGACCTTTTGCTTGTACTTCTCCATGACCCGCAAGCCCCCCGCCAAAACATCGCGGTCCACATCACAAAGGGCCACAATCCGAACCTTCTCTCCTTGCTGTTGGAGTCGGAGAATTTCTTTAATATGCCCCATTCCCCGGCTACGGAAGCCGATCACCCCAACCCCAATGGTCTCATTCGGGCTTCGACCCGAGGCAATAGACTAGCGGGCACAGAATTATAGCGATATGGAGCTACCGTG
>CAZBKV010000033.1:10882-12432 GCA_964492575.1 uncultured Verrucomicrobiota bacterium
GGGCACAAGATCCTAGCGCCAGGGCACTTAGGGCCGTGGTTTTCAAAAACGCACGCCGGCTCACACGGGTTGCACGCGCAAAAGAACCCCCTTGCCGGCTTCCAACCGACCGATTGTTTGATCCTCGTTTCATAGGATCCTCTCCTTCTTTTCTGGCTTTTCTGACTCTGTTGTATATGGACGATTTTATAAAAAAGGAAGCTCACTTTGTCCTTCGGGCATATTGCTGATAAAGCTCTGCAATCCGAGCCTGCTTTGTATTTCCTCGATGAAAGACAAAGCGATACCTCCACGTGACACTCTGGCCGTTTTTCAGATGGAAATCTCCTGTCCCCGCCGGTTTGCCTTCAAAATGATGGACTCCGAACGGATTGGCTGCAAACAGACCGTAATCCCGTGCATGCCACCATGTCGGATGCCGTGGATTCGCCGGATGATCAAAGATCGCAATCCCCATGATCTGTCCCTTCACCGGCCCGTAATAATCCACCCAACTCGCTCGTTTCCCCCAGCAGGCTGCGTCCTGCACTCCTTCGCTGTTCAGCATATGACCATGCGGTTTACCCTTATTGTATTCATTCGGACGAACCCGCATCGATTCTGCCACTCGAATCGCCATCGTCCCTTCCTTCGTGTCCCCAAACACCAAATCCCCATCAGTCGCCCGAACCGTGACGTTAAAATCCATGATCCGGACATTCGGAACGTTGTAGATATGAATATCGAAGTCGACTGTGCCAATCCGTTTCCCTTCCTTCGTCACTAACCAGTTCCGAGTCTGGATTTCTCCCTCCTTCTCTCCGGAACAAAGCTTCAGAAATTCCTGATGGACAATCTTCCCTGCTCGAGGGGATTCCGACCAGAAATCAACCCCATTAATGTCGCCATGGGCCCACCAGAGGGATTTATGATGGGGATGATCATGGGTCTCCCCTGGCACGTTTTTCAAAGGCCAATTTCGAGTCATTGGGATCTGTCCTGGGCCCATTACCGGATAGAGAATAGGGCGGGAATACCCTCGATAGATATAATATGAAAGAGCTGTCCGTTGATCTCAATTCGGACTTTCCCCTGATCGGGCAAATCGGTCACAATGACCCCATGCTGTTGCCCAGCGGATAACCACAAGGGGAAGGCAAGCCCAACCACCCATAATCCAAAGACCTTTGTCTGCATCATACTTTCCTACATACCCTCCGCCCTTTAAGTCAGTCAACGGCAGAATCTTTTTCCCAAATTGATTTAGACTTTGATTCCTGCAGGGGTAACAATATCAGCGCCCTCATTCCACCTATTTGATCAGCTCTTTGAACATAAACCGGCCGCCGTCTACAAATCCCGCTGGGGAGGTCACGGGCACGGTGGGGGAATGCCCGAAAAACAGCGGGACGGGGAGGAAAAAGACGACGGCCGGAAACGCCCTCTTCTCTCTTTCTGCTCCTGAAAATCCTAGGCCTCCATACTTCCCACCTCCATCCATCTTCCTCTGTTCGCTAATATGTTCGCTAATAACACATCCGCTCCCCTTCCTCTCTTCCCTCTCTTTGCTT
>CAZBKV010000034.1:0-12351 GCA_964492575.1 uncultured Verrucomicrobiota bacterium
GCCGTAAGAACCAAGGCAAGGGAAAGGGTATGGGATTGCAGGAGAATTTCGGGGCTTTCTTTTTTGCGCGACCGGACGTGTTGATCGTCGGGGCAATCGTGGTGTTTGTTCTGACGATCTTTTTGGCTTCCGCCTGGCGACGGCGACGGCGACTGGTTCGGCAGTTTGTGCAGCCGAAACTGCTGGGGCAATTGACGGTAGGGGTCTCCACGGCCCGGCAGAAGGTGCGGATGGCGTTGTTTGTAGGAGCCGTGATTTGTCTGCTTCTGGCCATGGCCCGGCCGGTCCATGGACGAGGTCCCGTTGTCCGGAAGACCTATACCCGGAGCTGGGTCTTTGTAGTGGACGTTTCCCGCAGCATGGGAGCCAAAGATGTAGGAACCAGCCGGTTGGAAGCCGCCCGGCTGGCCATCCTCCAATTGCTGGAGCAATACCATGGGGCCCAGTTGGGATTGGTCGCTTTTGCTGGTGGGCCGGGGATCTTGTGCCCGCTAAGCGGAGATCCGTTCTTGGTTCGAGATTTGGTGCAACGATTGGAGGTAGGAACCGTCAAGCCGGAAGGGACGGATATCGGAGCGGCTTTGGAGGCGGCAGGATCACTGTTTCGCCAAGCCGGGACGGAGGATCGAGCCGTTTTGCTGTTCACAGACGGGGAAGACTTCGGCAAGGACTTATACAAAGCGGTGCAGGTGCTACGGTCGATGAAGGTCCGGGTGTTTGTGGCCGGAATCGGCACAACAAGCGGGGTTCAGATCCAGGCACCGGACCCGAACGGGAAGGGATGGAAGACCGTGCGCACGCGCCTTCATGAAAGCCTTCTCCAGGAAGTGGCTCGAAATACCGACGGCCAATATCAGTCGATCCAGCGGATCTCCCAGGTGGAAGGCTTAGTGCAACACTGGCTACCGGAGTTAGAACGAACAGGCCCGGGGGTCGTCGTTGTCCAACCCTATCGGGAGCAATATCACTGGTTTGTGTTGGGAGCGATCGTGTTGCTGGTCTTAGAGACCCTACTTCCGGATCGTCGTCGCTCCGTCCCGAAACCGAAAGGGATGGAAGGGAGCTTATGGTGGGGCTTATTTGGTTCGGAAAGTCCGACATCGAAGGCCGTGGTCGCCTTGCTCCTTCTCGGGACCTTGTTTGGGGGAGCCTCTCTTCAGGCCGGAGGAGATCCTGGCCTGCAGGCTTATCAGGAAGGGAAATTCACCGAAGCATTGCGATACTACCAGGCCCACCTGAAGAAACATCCCGACGATCCAAAGGCTCTGTATAACCTCGGGGTGACGGCCTATCGGTTAGGAAAATTCCAGCAGGCAGCGGCCCGGTTTACCGCCGTCGTGGATGTGCCGGATCGAAAGCTCGCTGAAGCCGCTTGGTACAATCTTGGAAACACTCTCTACCGGATCGGACAACAAACCCAAGACCTCAACATACGGGCCGACTTTTGGCAACAAGCGGTCCGCTGTTACGAGAAAGCCCTTGAGCTGGATCCTAACGATTCTGATGCCCGGCATAACCTCAACTTCGTCAAATCCAAACTCCAAAAACTCCTCCAGCAACTTGGGATCTCTTCCCGTGCCCAAGCTTCTTCCGCCGTATCGCCTTCCAAATCCCAACCCAAACCAGCCTCTTCATCGGAACCGACCGTGGCAGCGGTGTCGCCACCCCGTCGCACAACCTCCGCCGCATCACTGCCGACCGGCCGCGGCATGAATCCTTTCGAGGCCCGTCAATGGGCTCGAAAAATGCTTCGCCAAGCCCGTCCTTGGCAACCGCGGTCTTTCAATCCGCTCTCTTCCCAATCTTCCAAAGCCTCTGGCCGGAAATCCTCCTCCCAAACCCCGACCTGGTGAGAAAGCGGAGGGAAAAGACTGCTAGAGCTTGTCCGAAAAGGTATCAGTCAATTTTCCTATATTAGCGCATTGAGGACAACGCGCTCTACCGCAACATGGCTTTCGGATGCCAAGGAAAGGATAGGGCGGTTTGTCCTCAAACCGCCGTCATGAAATTTCATTTTTTCCCTTTTCCCGGCGCGCTGGGGACAGCGCGCCCTACCGCAAATGGGGGGATCATGGCGCGTTGGGGACAGCGCGCCCTACCTATCACCTATCGAACCTTATCGGAAAGGCTTGTCCTCAAGTCGCCGCAAGAAATTCTATCCTCCCATCCGCTGCGATCCTGCGTTCATCCGATTTTTCGGATGAGCTCTAACGATAGCGACATTTGCATTTCAGCTTAACTTCTGAAGTCTGTGTAGCACCATTCGCAGACGGTGGATCTTTTCCGCACGCCGTTGCATGTTAACTCCGTTAGTTTCTTGCTACCTTCCAGTTGATCCTTCAGATGGGGTTACTTGAATCCCAACAAAATCCGCTCCCTTTCTCCATCTCGATATCTCCTCTACATCCATCTTATTCGGGTTCGGGTAGGAGAAATAGGGAAAGCCCCCTGTTCAGAAACAGGAGGCCTCCCTTTCTTGAAACTGGAGAAAACAAACCGGTTCCTTCTATGGGGCCGCCTTCAACCCCGGAATCGGGAATCCTTCTGGATCCACGACACGCGCAGCCACGGCCCATCCCCCTTCATGATTTACTACTTTGACCATCAGCTCATTCCAGCCGCGTTGTAAACTTACCGGCACAATATCTTGAGCCGGTTGGATCCCTCGATCGACGTAGTGATCATGGACGAGTCGGCCGTTAAGCCAGACCTTGATCGCATCATCGCTCCCAAGCTCAAGTCGAGCTTTCATAGCTCGAGGAACCCAAATCCGGGTTCGCAAGTAAACGGCGCAATGGTCATAGGAACCGACCGCGGAGATTAAGTCGATCGACCAGCTTCCAATTCCTTTTGTCAGCGGGGTCCACTTTACAGGTTTTCCTTCTTCCGGAGGAAAGACGGCACGATAGACAGCAAGACTGGTCTTTCCAGGAATACGGAATGGTTCGGAGATTTGCCATTTGAGGATGTACCCTTTGTACTTGTCTATCTGATAAAGAACCTGCTTGGCCTGTTGAAGGACGGTCTTCTCTTTCACTACGGCTAATACCTTCTGAATAGCGGCCCGAGCTCGAGACGGATTCGAAGCACGAACGCGATCGGCAATCTGAACCACCGCCAGTCCGGCTTCCGCCCGAACCGCCGGATCCTTCAACATCGATTCTGCAAGCGCTAAAGCCTGCTCAGAAGAGACCATCGCCAAGCCGGAAAGAAGCATCTTTCGATCCGCCGGCGTAGTAGCCAGCTGGAAGGCTTGCCGAAGGACATCGGCTGGATTTTCCACCTGCTCGGAAAGTCGCGCAATCGCCTGGAAGGCGATTTTTTTCTCCGCCGGGTGCGAAGCTCGTCGGGCTACTGCTAGGAGGCCAACGAGCCAACGTATTTAAAGCGACTTTACGGAGCGCAGGGTTACCCCGCCGCAACGTATGGGCTACTGCACGAAGGGCCTCCTTCGTCGGAGTCAGAGGAAGTAATCGGAATAGAATCTCTTTTTGCGCAATTGAGGCCTGCTGCAACGCGGCGAGTAATTGTTCCGCGACGGCGGCCTGTTGTTTTTCAGTGAGCTTCTGGATGGAGGTCTGCAACGCTTCTTCGAGAACCTTTAATTCCTCCGGAGAATGAGTCTGGACAAGTTGACGAAGGAGCACCTCCGGAACATGAGGCCCGCCAAGAGTGGCCAGCGCCCGATAAGCTTGCTGGCGGACGGTTGGATTTGGGCTTTGAATCAACTTTTCTAAGGCAGCTTCGGCTCCAGAAGGTTTTCGGATGGCGATCAATCGTAACAGCACGGCCTGGACGGGGGGAGATTCCTGCGGAAGGGCTTTCAGGATCATCGAATCCAGGTCTTTGTCTTTGATAAGATTCAATTCCGCTACCGCTAAGGCTTGAATCCGAGGTGAGGTCTTGGCGGCAATCCGACAAAGCGGAAGGAGCAGGGATTTCCCGCCAAGGGTAGGCAAAACTTCAAAGGCAGCAGCCTGGACCTCTTCCGAATCGGTAGTCTGGAGAACATGGAGAATTGGTGATACGGCTGTGGGGTCATGCCGTGCTCCCAAGAGTCGAATCATACGAGCCTGATCCTGAACCCCAAACTGGGGCAAGGCCGAGGCAAACACAAGAGTTACATCGGGATCTTTTCCTTCTGTGACCAAGCTGACGGCCAGAGACTTCCAGGGTTCAGGCCCGGATTGAATCAATTGTAGAATCTCCTTTGCCGCTTTCGGCCCTTCTAGCAAAAGCTTCCCGCGCAGGACGGCCAGCCGGGTCCGCTTCGCTTCCGAAACTTTCTCCAACGTGTGGTAAATCTTCGCAGCTTCCAGCCGATCCCCGGCCTGAAGGAGTCGTTCGGCACAGGTAAGCAGAGCATTTTCTACGGTCTGAGGTTCGGCTTTCGATCCGTGGGTCAAGGCCTGCAACAAAGCCTCCGCTGCCGGCCGGGTGGCAAGTCGTCCTAAGGCCCCGGCTGCGGCCGTTGCTACAACCGGATCCTTTCCTTGTAGACATTGGATGTAAAAATCCTGCGCCGGCATGTAATCACGTTTTGCCAGGCTCGTAATCAGACCGGCCCGAATCTTTCCCTTGGTCTTTTGTGCCGCAACAAACAGGGCATGAGAGGCTTCTTCCCCTTCCATCCGTCCTACCGCATAGCGTGCGATATGAGCTGTCTTTTCTTGAACTAACAAGGGAGCGAGATAAGGCAGACAACGGGAGGTCCCAATGGTCCGCAGCCGCCGACAAAGGAAGTCTACTGCTTCATAGGTTTTGGCATGCTGGAGTGTCTCGATCAGCTTGAACTCCAAAGCGCTTCGCAAAGATGGCTCCTTCAAAGACCGCACACACAACTCTTGAATCCGGTTCAATGGATCCGGGCTCTGGCCGAACCGAAATTGCGCGACATATTGCAAGTCCCGATCGACGGCAGCCCAATCTACCTGAGGTTGAGCGGCCCAGACCGCACTTGCCGCCGCAATCCAAGAAAGCAGTGCTAAAAACCGAATGACTCGTTTCATGGTTCTCCTCCTTTCTCCTCTTCGAGTTAGCTTTGAGGTTAACTTAAAGACCAGGGGGCTCGTTTTTCCCGATCCAGCCATCGGGCCGCATCGGGATCATCCACAATTTCCTCCGTTTCCGGATTCCACCGGATGCGTTTGTTCAGCCAATAGGCGATATTCCCCAAATGGCAGAGTGTGGCGGTTTTATGGGCCACTTCAATATCCCGAAACGGTCGTTCTCGGGTTCGAACACAATGGAGAAAATCTCCCAAGATTCCTCCATGGCCTTTGTAATGGGGGATATAGATGTCCGGTGCGGGTGGACGTTCTCCGGACCGAGGCGGAATCTCTCCATCCGTCCCACGGAAGGAAAGGATACCGCCCCACCCACCACCGTGATAAATCCGGATGCCGTTGGCAAAGACAAAGGTTAAGTGCGGATACTCCTTCCCATCTGGCGGAATGATTTCGACCGGCCCGGTATGATGAAGTTGAAGGGCGAACAGCGCACCGCCAAAGCCGTGGCATCCCCAATCGGTCATCCCGCCACCGGAATAATCCCGATAAGGCCGGAAGCCTCCAGTGATGAGCGTCGGATGATAGGGACGCCATGGAGCCGGTCCCAGCCAAAGATCCCAATCCACATCAGGTGGGGTCGGTGCCGGCGGCAAGTAACAAGGACCGGAGGGACCCCCGACATTCACCCAAGCTTCCAACGGTCGGCCGATCGCCCCACCCCAAATCATCTTGTGAAACCAATTATAGTCATCCCAGACCCGCTGGCTTCCCCCGGAAAAGACCCGTCCATACTGCCGTGCTACCCGAATCATCTCTTGCCCTTCCCGAATCGTCAGGGTTTCGGGTTTCTCGCAAAACACGTCTTTCCCGTTCTTCATCGCCGCGATGGAAATGATGGCATGCCAATGATCTGGGGTTGCGATCAAGACAGCATCGATATCTGGATGAGTCACTACGTCACGAAAATCTTTGAACGCCTTGCAATCCTTATTCCCGTAATGTCGATCGACCATTTGCTTTGCCAGATCTCGATGGCGGCCTACCACATCGCATACCGCAATCACTCGAACTTCAGGAAACCGCATAAAACCGTTCATATCTGCACGACCGCGGCCTCCCATCCCAATACAGCCCATATAGATTCGGTCGTTTGCCCCGAAAACCGTGATGGGCGCAATGAGAGGTACCGTTCCTGCGACCGCCATGCGGGATAAGAATCGTCGTCTGGATAACTTGTTCATTGTCCCTCCTTTCTCCTGAACCGGATGGTTTGCTTTGGAGTCAGAATTCGTACTTTTTTGATTCTGCAATTATCTGCCTGCGGCCCGCAATAGCGTTTTAGGTTCTGAAACGGATCCTTTTGGATTTCCAATGTTTTCAAAAAGAGACTCTGCCTTCCCAAGGAACTTATCCTTCCCAGGCTTATACTTCCCAAACCGCCCGGATCTGCGTAAGTTACTCCCTGCTATGGAAGAGCGTGTGCCTGAGGAACCAAACAGAGAAGGACAATCGCAGGAGGAAAATCAGGTTACCGAAAACCAGGTCACCGAACCGCAGCCTGTCCAACCGCCGAAACGGACGGACCGAGCCAACGATCAACTCCGTCCGGTCTCCTTCATCAACGACATTGCCCCGTACGCAACCGGGTCCACGCTGATCCAATGGGGCAACACGCGGGTGATCTGTGCCGCTACGGTGGAGGACGGGGTTCCTCGTTGGATGCGGGAACAAGGGGTGCCGGGAGGTTGGATTACCGCTGAGTACTCGATGCTCCCTTACTCCACCCAACAACGTAAACCCCGTGAAATCAGCCGGGGCCGTCCCGAAGGCCGGTCTCAGGAGATCCAACGTCTCATTGGTCGGGCCATGCGGGCTGCGGTGGATCTACAAAAACTCGGCCAACGGACCATTTGGATCGATGCCGATGTCTTGCAAGCAGACGGTGGAACTCGCACAGCCGCTATTACCGGAGGCTACGTCGCCTTGGCCCTGGCGATTCGGAAATTGGTGGCTGCCGGGATCCTGGAAGAAAATCCGATTCTTTCCCCGGTCGCAGCCGTCAGTGTCGGGATCGTGGACGGGGAACCTCGCTTAGACCTGAATTACGAGGAAGACGTGGTCGCCGAGGTCGATATGAACATTGTGATGAACGGCCAAGGGGAGTTTGTCGAAGTCCAAGGAACCGGGGAACGGAAGACCTTTACTTACGATCAACTCAACCAGATGCTCGCCATGGCCCGTCAAGGAATCCAGCAATTAATCGAGCTTCAGAAACAGGCTCTGGTTCCTCAAACAGAAAGCAGCGCTTGATTCCTTTTAGCCATGATCGAACTGCGACGCGTCTATTTAATCCGCCACGGCGAGGTCGAAGAGCGTTTTCATCAGGTTTTCGGCGGCCGATTGGACATGGGGCTTTCGGCACAGGGACAGGTCCAGGTTCAGCGGTTGGCTCGTGCGCTGGCCCCCTTACCTCTTCAAGTCATCTTTACCAGCCCTCTCCAACGGGCACGGTTGACCGCAGAACCGCTGGCCCAGGCTCGGAACCTGCCTTTGATCGTCCTGGACGAATTGCGGGAATTGGATTTTGGGGACTGGACCGGGTGTTCGTGGCAAGAGGTGGAGCAACGGTTTGGGATCAGTGCCTACGATTGGTTGGATGCGTTGGAAGCTGGAAAAATCCCGAATGCCGAACCGTTGGATCAATTCTGGGCGCGCCTTCGAGCCGCTACGGAACGGATTCAACAGCAGAACGACACCTCTCAGGTGGCGGTTGTCTGTCATGGTGGGGTTATTCGAGGTCTGCTGAGCCTTTGGCTCCAGGTACCGCTCCGGAAGACCGCCGCCTTCGAGGTCGACTACGCTAGTGTCACCCTTCTGTCCTGGACCACCCGCGGCTGGCGACTGCGCCTATTGAATTTCACACCGTGGAATGGCCTGCCGACATGACCCCAAAACCATGGATTCAATGGACCGTCGAAGTCCCTTCCGCTCTGGAGGAGATTGTCCTGGATTGGATGGAGGATGTGTTTGGGACCGTTCCGGTAAGTGAACGCCAAGGGGGGCAAGATCTTGTTCGAATTACGGTTTACACCCCTTTGGAGAACCAACCAGACGAAACCCAGCTCCGCCGCCTACGCCAAAGTCTCCGGCAACTAACGGCTGTGGTGGATCCGAAAAGGAAAGGGATTCTTCGTCGTCGTCTTCTGCATCCTCAAAAATGGGAAACTTCCTGGAAACGCTTCTTTCGACCGCAACGGTTCGGCGAGGTTCTGTTTCTCCGCGCCCCGTGGCACCGCAGACGGGCTCCTAAAGGGATGATTGAAGTGGTTTTAACCCCCGGTCTCAGTTTTGGAACCGGGCAACATCCAACGACCCGATATTGTCTGGATCGCATCGTCTCTTACCGCCCTAAGGAGCATGCAGCAGCAAGCCTCTTGGACGTCGGCACCGGCTCCGGCATCCTGGCCATCGCCGCAGCAAAGTTGGGCTATCATCCGGTGGAGGCCTTTGACTGCGACGAACAAGCCGTCCAAACCGCCCGCAAAAACGCCCAAGCCAATGGGCTGGAAACCCAGGTCCGAATTTATAAAGGCGATCTTCTCCGACTCCGCCCGGTGCAGCAGGGTCGATTTGATGTGGTTTGTGCCAATCTCACAGCAGACCTGCTGAAACGGCGAGCCGAAGCCCTGGCCAGTCGCATCCGTCCCGGCGGGGTTCTGGTTGTGGCCGGGATCTTGTCCGATCAATTTCCGGATGTGCGATCTGCCCTGGAACAGCGCGGTGGTCTCTCCCTCATCCATGACCGGCAAGAATCTGGTTGGACCGGAGGCACCTTCCAAAAGCCACACGACTGATTGGAACCAAGCGGCTTCATCTTCCCGGCTTCCACGCCTGTCCAAACCGGCTTGCATCTCCCCAGATTCTTCCTTGTCATCTTATTTAGCTTTTTCTACTCTGAGCCTGAATACCACGACAGGGAGGTAGAGCAATGAAACAGAGAAAAAGAAACGTTCAGAGCAATCGAGTGCTTCGGTGGATTGCGGGTGGGCTCTTGCTCGTTGGAGCCTTGGTCTGGAGCCTTCAAGCCCAACCCCATCGCTATCGCACACCGATCCCCTTCCCAAACATTCCAGGTTACATCACCCTCAAATGCGATTTTCACATGCATACCGTCTTCTCCGACGGAACGGTTTGGCCTACCATCCGGGTGGAAGAAGCATGGCGCGAAGGACTAGATGCGATCGCCTTGACGGATCACCTCGAATACCATCCCCATCGTTCGGATGTCTCCACAGACCAAAATCGTCCATATGAGCTTGCCAAACCGTTGGGAGACCAGCTTCACATTATTGTCATTCGCGGCGCAGAGATCACCCGCCAGATGCCGCCGGGGCATCTGAACGCTTTGTTCTTAACCGACGCAAATGCCTTACAGGTGAAAGACTGGCGGGATGCCGTGCAGGCCGCAAAGGCTCAACATGCCTTTATCCTATGGAATCATCCCGGCTGGAAAGCCCAACAACCGGACGGAATTCCTCGATGGTACAAGGAACATACGTGGCTGTTGAAGGAAGGGATGCTCCATGGGATTGAGGTGGCAAACCATCGAGACCTCTACCCCAAGGCCTTCCAGTGGGCCTTGGAAAAAGGATTAGCCCCCATGGCAAACAGCGACCTGCATCTTCCATCTAACTTGGACTTTGATCTGGAGCATCATGACCATAGGCCCATGACCCTTGTCTTTGCCCGGTCTCGATCCAAAGGGGATTTGAAAGCGGCTCTTTTCGCCGGGCGCACCGTCGCTTATTTCCAGGACATGCTACTCGGTCAGGAAAAATTCCTAAAGCCACTCTTTCATAACTCCATCTGGGTCATTAATCCGGAGATCACCATTCGCGGTCGGCAACAGGTATATGTCCAAATCCACAACCGAAGCCCGGTGGATTATGTGCTTCATTGGACCGGTCCTACGCCAAAGTCTCTCCAAGTTCCTAAAGAACTACGTCTGGTCTCTGGGAAAACCGTGTTGATGAATCTCCGCGGGACAGGAGCAGCCAAGACAGGAACCCAACAGCTTACCTTGACCTATCAAGTGACCAACCTGTGGGTGGCTCCCTACAAACCGCTTAAGATCCAGATTCCCCTCCGGGTGACATTTCAACGTTAATCCTAAAGCCCTCCCGAAAAATCGGCAGGGCAGTTGGAATGAAGAACTTTCCAGGAAAGAAAAACGCCAGAACAAAGGCATAACCGCAACGGATTAGGATAAGGAAGAATTTCTTGCGGCGGCTTGAGGACAAGCCTTTCCAATGAGGTTCGATAGGTCATAGGTAGGGCGCGTTGTCCCCAACGCGCCATGACCTCCCATTTGCGGTAGGGCGCGCTGTCCTCAGCGCGCCGTAAAAATAAAAGGCATCGGTCAACGGCTTGCCCTGGTAAGAAAAATGGTAGGAAGAGGGGGAAGAAGGCCAGGAAAGGAAAAGGGGACCGATGGGAATGAGAAAGGGGGAGTGATAGGGTTAAGTGAGCTTTCCTAAACCTAAGGCAAAAAGAAATCCTTCTTCCTTTTCTTCCTTTTTCTCTAACAGGGCTAAAATTTGCCAAACAAAAAACTTGACGGAAAAGTCCGATTTTGAGTAAAGGCCAAACTTGGATGAGCCCTATGCGATATTTTCAAAGGCAATGCTATGAACAAGGTAGGCGGTGGTTTCTTTTGGCGGCGCTATTTGCTTGGTGGACCAATAGCGCATGGGCGCATGAAGTCACCATTCAGTCTCTAAGCCTTACCAATTTCACCGGATATATCATCGCCTCCGATCAGGACGCCTCCAACCCAAGTTATAACCGAGATGCCTTCCATGTAGTAGCCCAGGTCCATTATTCTACCAAATCTTCGAAAGCCACCGCTTATGCCTACCGATTGCGGTTTCGCTTGCTGAACGCGATGGGGGATCCGGTCTTGATTTATGACGAAACCGGCAAACCCTCCGAGGCCTATTGGTATGATGCAGGAGAGGTCACTTTACCTATCGAGCTAGTATGGCCTCCGATTACTCTTTTTTTCTATGACGCAACCTATCAGGTGGACCTTCGCCCGGCCCAACGGTTAAGTCCATATGAACAATATTACGTGGAGTTGTCTGTGTATGAAAACCCTGTAGATGGAGGACGTTGGACTGTCAAAGATCATGCCACTACCTCTCTTTTCACCGTTTATCATTTCCCCAGTCGGGATCCTGCCGATCCACAGGTCAATGTCATTGCTGTGCTGGATGACGTTCAGATCGAGCGAACGTACTGTATTCCTACTGTCTCCGGAAAAGATGCGTTCACCGCGCGAGTACAGTACACCTTACATCGTTATGACAAATGGGATCAGAACCCTGAGCAATCTCCGGTTGTCGTCCGGTTTCAATTGGAGCTTCGGGAAGCCGGGGGTACGAATTCGGTTCCTCTAGAGCAAGCGATTGTGACGGTTACGAATCAGGTCTGGACCCACACGATTGCTGTGGTTCCCAATCCGATCGCTCCTGTGAAGCAGACCTTTGAGGTAACGGTTCCGTTTCGGCCTTTGGAGCAACTCGATTCCCCGAATCAAGAGTATGAATTGGCGGTGCGGATTTCTCACATAGAAGAACCGCCTGAGAAGATTGAGGTAGGGAATCAGGTGATCTCTTCTGCTGCCCGTCTTTTGCATTTCAACGGAAAGCTTTTATTCGGAGGAATCGAGACAGAGTTTGATGCCCTTCTTAACGATCCGGTTCCGATTTCGATCGGCCCGCAGGGGATTGCTACGACTCTGCAAATCCCCAGTGGTCATGGATGGATTAGTGGGAATACCGGCTATCGGTTTGGGGATGGAACAGCTCTTCCGGTCTGGTTGGAGTCGGATGGAGATGCGGTCTATCGGGGAAGTGGGGATGTGGCGGTGACGCATACAATGCCGGATCTTGGCGTGGCATCTGGAGTTCGGTATGCGCGCTCGAACCTTCGCCTCAATACGTCCGGCTTGTTTGGGGATGTTACGGTCTGGTTGCCGACTGGGTTGGGATGGCGAACCGATCTGAATTCTCGGGTGATCCAAGGACGGTTGACCTTTCAGGACGTCGGTTTCTCCCAATCTGTTACTCCCTTGGACTCGCCCGGATTGGAGCAGCCGATGTGGATCGCTGAGGAGAGCAAACCGTTGTGGATCGAAGCCGAGGCAGTGCGATGGGAGGTTTCTCAAGGACGATTCCGATTTCAGCCAACCGGAAAGGTGCGTTATGTGCGCTGGGAGGAGATCGATTTTCTCCGGAACGGAGCTGATGTGCTGGATGCGTCCATGCGGGAGAAAAAAGGG
>CAZBKV010000035.1:0-12176 GCA_964492575.1 uncultured Verrucomicrobiota bacterium
GGCGCACAGACGGTGGATCCGGCATAGACTTGGGTGAAGCGGATGCCTTCCGCAGCCATGCGGTCCAGGTTAGGGGTGAGGATCTGTTTTTGTCCGTAACAACCGAGGTCGCCGTATCCCAGATCGTCTGCCAGGATGAAGAGGATATTGGGCGGTCGGGTGGCCGCATGCAAGAGGCTCTGACCCAGCAGGAGGAATCCTCCTACCACAAGGATACGACATAGGGCAAAACCATGATGGACGCATTTCCTCATAACAGAGGTATTTTGCTTGCCTATCGGTTTGTTAGGCAAACCCGAATATGTCCCTTCGGTTCTAAGCGGCGAAGAAGCGTTGGATTTCGCGGAGGGCTTCGGCTAGTCGATCGGCTTCTTCGAAGGTGTTATAGAAATAAAAACTGGCTCGGGCGGTAGCCGGGACTCCAAGCTTTCGCATGAGGGGTTGGGTGCAGTGATGGCCGCCGCGCAGGGCGATTCCGAATTGGTCAGCTGCAGTTACCAGGTCATGGGCATGGATTTCGTCGACAAGGAAACTGAAGATCGCTACGCGTTGATCCTTGGGACCGAAGATCCGGATTTTCGGAACGGTTTGGAGCTGCTCCAGAGCATACCGGGCGAGCTCCTGGTCATAGGCTGCAATCCGGTCCAGGCCGATCCATTCCAGGTATTCGATTGCGGCTCCAAGGCCGATCGCGCCGGCGATGTTCGGGGTTCCGGCTTCGAATTTTTGAGGTAAGGGCGCCCAGGTGCTTCGTTCCAATTCGACTAGGGCGATCATTTCCCCGCCGGCTTGATAAGGTGGCATGGACTCGAGGAGCTCTTCCCGGCCGTAGAGGACTCCGATACCGGTAGGCCCGCACATCTTGTGTCCGGAGAAGGCGAGAAAGTCGCAACCGATTTCCTGAACGTTGAGAGGCAAGTGGCCGGCGCTTTGGGCTGCATCGACGAGGGTCACAATACCGCGGGATCGAGCTAACTGGCAGAGATCGGCGACGGGGTTGATGATGCCAAGGCTGTTCGAAATGTGAGTACAGGCAAAGAGTTTGACCGGCGGTCGAAGGAGACCTTTGGCAATTTCCCAGTCCAGGTGGTAGTTCGGAGGGGTAAGAGGGATGAATCGAAGTTTGGCGCCGGTCCTTTGGCAAACCAGTTGCCATGGGACCAAGTTGCTGTGGTGTTCCATTTCGGTGAGGAGGACATAGTCGCCGGGTTTGAGGTTCTGGAGTCCCCAGGTCCAGGCTACCAGGTTGATGGCTTCGGTGGCTCCGCGGGTGAAGATGATTTCACGGGAGGAACGGGCATGGAGGAATCGGGCGATTCGGTCGCGGGCTTTTTCGTATAAGTTGGTGGCCAGTTCGCTCAGGGAATGGGCGCTGCGATGGACGTTGGCGTTTTGTTCTTCGTAGTAGCGGCGTAGGGTGTCGATGACAAACTGGGGTTTTTGGGACGTTGCTGCGTTGTCTAGGTAAATCAACGGCTTGCCGTGGATGGTTTGATGCAGGATGGGGAAATCTTTTCGGATCTCTGAGGAGCCCGGCGGAGGCGGGGTTTTGGAAAGGCCGGATGGATGGGGTTGGGATAAATTTTGCTGCTTGGGCGAGTGCATGGAATGGATATGGGCTGGATTCATCATTCCTGTTGAGATGTTCAGGTTTTCCCGGTGGTTTATAGGAGTCCCAGTTGTAGGCGGGCCGCTTCGCTCATCATGTTTTGGTTCCATGGAGGATCCCAGACCAGCTCTACCTCGGCTTCGTCGACGTCCGGGAGGCTGATGATGTGGTTGTAGACGTCTTGTTGAATCATCGGTGCCATGACGCAACCGGGGGCCGTAAGGGTCATCCGAACTTTGACTTTGTAGCGTCCGGGTTTTTCAGTGGGTTCGACGATGCAATCGTAGATCAGGCCCAGGTCCACGAGGTTGACCGGGATTTCCGGGTCGAAGCATTTTTTCAGCTCCTGCCACACCGCTTGTTCGACCTCTTCCTTGGAACGAGGCGGGGAGTCTGAGGATTCGGGTGTCGAGGCAGAGGCCGTTTGTGGTTCCGAAGTCATTGGCGGAGAAGAGGTCGGGGAAGTCCCGCTCAGCGGCGGCGTGGAAACCGGGTTTTGGGGTGTGAGTGGGGGTTCTGAAGCGGGAGAGGTTGGGGCGGAAGCGTTGGCCGGTCCTGTGAGTCCCAAGGCAGCGGCTTCGGTGAGGGGAACATGATAGGTATAGCCGTTGATCAGGACGGTAAATCCGTCCGGGGTTTCTTCCATCAAATATCCTTTCTCGCCCGCATGAAGGACGACTTGGGTGCCGAGCGGGATCAACGTGGCGTCCACGTTGTCAACAAGCTGGATTCGTCGCATCTTTTGATTCTGCATAAGCGGATTCAAGATCGTTTTTTCTTAATTTTTTCTTATCTCAACGTAGCTTCGGCTCGTCCTTCAAGCGCGGCTAGGACCGTATGCCATGGGAGCATAGCGCATTTGACTCGGGAAGGAAACCGATGGACACCGGCAAGGACCTGGAGTTTGTCTGTTCCGGGGATTTCTTCCTTTGTCTCCCCTCGGACGATCAGTTGATGCATATAATCGAAGAGTTTCCGAGCTTCCTCGATGGTTTTGCCTTTCAGCGCTTCGGTCATGAGGGAAGCGGAGGCTTTGGAGATGGCGCAGCCGCTGCCTTCGAATCGAATTTCTTGGATGACACCGTCTTGGACGATGAGGAAAACGCTGTAGTCGTCTCCGCAGAGGGGATTTTGCCCGCGGGCAGAATGGGTCGGGTTCTCCAACGGACCAAAGTTTCTTGGCCGCCTGCTATGATCGAGGATCACCTCCTGATAGAGGTCGTTCAGTTCTTCCAACATGGTTCTTTTATTTGCAACGTTGGATCGGTTGGGGTCTAGCCGGTTCCGCTCCCAGTTGGAAGGGATTTATACGCTCAATCCAACGCCAGATCGAGTCGGCAATCCGTTCACGTAGCAAGGGGTTTTCGATGCGATCGGTGGCTTCTTCCGCAAAGGCATGGATGAGGATGCGATGGGCCTTTTCGGCGGGGATTCCGCGGCTTTGGAGGTAGAAGAGAGCTTCGGAATCGAGCTGGCCTACGGTGGCGCCATGGGTGCATCGGACGTCATCGGCATAGATTTCGAGTTGCGGTTGGGAACGGACTCGAGCTGTGGAAGAGAGGAGCAGATTCCGATTGGTTTGGTGGGCATCGGTTTTTTGTGCGCCGGGACGGACGAGAATGCGGCCGCGGAACAGGCTGTAAGCGTTGCCGAGCAGAATGCCGTTAAAGAATTCCTGGCTGCGGCATCCCGGGGCGGCATGGTCCACATGCATTTGATGGTCGGTGACTCGGTCATGGTCGACCAGATAGAGACCGTTAAGGAGGCATTCAGACTCTGGTTCCCGCAACGTTGGGGTGAACTCCACGCGGGAGAAGTGGGCGCCGAGGGCAATGGAATGGCACGTAAGTCGGGCCTTGCGTTGAAGCTGGACAGAAAGTCCACCTACGTGGACGGCCGTATGGTTTTCGTTTTGGAAGTTGAGAATTTCCAAGTGTGCTTCGGGCTCGACCGTGGCTTCCAGCACGCTGTTGGACCAGGCGACTTGATCCCCGAGAGAGAGGAATTCCATGACGATGGTTGCGTGGGCACCGGTTTTGAGGCGAACTTGGTGGCGAAGATGCGCCGCGGTTCCGGGAGCTTTGGCGGTCGAGATGTGGATTAAGTGGATCGGTTGGTCCAGGGAGGTATGAGGCGGCAGATCCAACAGCAGACCGTCCTGGAAGTAGATGGCGTTGAGGATGAAAAAGGGATGGTAAGGCTGCTGCCGGAGATCTTCTTCGGTAAAGAGTGGGGTGGATGGGGAGGACTTGAGAGCGTCCTGGATCGAAGAGACCCGGCCGGAGGTGAGGGAAGCAAGCTGGGAGAGTTCCGGGACGAACCATCCGTCGATGAAGATCAGTCGCACGGCTTCGTGGGGTTGTAACAGCCGGTTCTGGAGGAAAGGGGAGATCGTCTGGAGGAGCTCCGGGTCTGGTTTCGGAGGAAGGGGTTGAAACGGGAGATCCAGGAGACGGGTCCAGGGTGTGTAACGCCAGGCCTCTTCTTTGGGTTGGGGGAGTCCTCGAGAACGGAACAGATCAAGGGCCAACCGGCGATAGGCCGTGAGGTTTAGGATAGGATTGGTAAGAGCTTGTTCTGTGGCGGTGAGAAAGCGTTCCGCCGCTTCGGGGGCTCCGATCTCTGTTGGGGCTGTGTAAGTAGTTGATGGGCTCATGGGTCCAGAGATTTACGCAGGGGTTTGCACTTCTTTGGCGATCCAATCGTAACCACGCTCTTCCAGCTCCAGGGCTAGATGACGGTCGCCACTACGAACGATTCGGCCGTTCATCAGCACGTGGACCCGATCCGGAACGATGTAGTTGAGGAGTCGTTGGTAGTGAGTGATGATCAATTGGGCTCGATCGGGGCCTCGCAGTTGGTTGACTCCGTTGGCGACAATCCGTAAAGCGTCGATGTCCAATCCAGAATCGGTCTCGTCCAAGATGGCAAGCCGCGGTTCTAAGAGGGCCATTTGGAGGATTTCGTTTCGTTTTTTCTCTCCGCCGGAAAAACCGACGTTGATGGGGCGTTTGATGATTTCTTCGTCCAGCTCAAGCATCTTCAGTTTTTCGCGGAGCAGTTTGAGGAATTCCATGGCGTCCAATTCCGGCTGACCGCGGTGTTTTCGGACTTCGTTGACCGCGGCTTTCAGAAAGTAACTTGTACTGACTCCAGGAATTTCGACCGGATACTGGAAAGCGAGAAAGATTCCTTCATGAGCCCGTTCTTCGGGGGGCAGATCCAGCAGATTTCGGCCCAGGAAACAGACCGTCCCTTCATAGACTTCATACCCTGGTTTTCCGGCCAACACGGCGGCCAGGGTGCTCTTTCCGCTTCCGTTTGGTCCCATTACGGCATGGACTTCGCCGGGGTAAAGGACCAGGTCAATGCCGTGTAGAATCTCTTTTCCTTCCACGCCAGCGCGTAGGCCTCGGATCTCTAAGATCGGAGTCTGTGATTGAGGTTGTTGCGTTGTTGGTTGTTGCTCCATAGGATGATCCTATCGCGTTCGTTCTGGTTTATGAATTCTTGTTGTTCGAGAAAGTGGCAAAAGGGGTTGCAGGCGGTCCACCTTCCTCATCCCACACTTCCTTCCAGGCTGATGCCGAGAAGTTTCTGAGCTTCTACGGCAAATTCCATCGGCAGCTCCCGCAAAACTTCTTTGCAAAAGCCATTGACGATCATGCTCACGGCATCCTGCGTAGAGATTCCGCGTTGGTTGCAGTAGAAGATTTGGTCTTCCCCGATCTTGGAGGTCGTTGCTTCGTGTTCCACCTGGGCGGTAGGATTTTGGACATCGATGTAAGGGAACGTGTGGGCTCCGCATTGATCCCCAATCAGGAGCGAGTCGCATTGAGAGTAATTTCGGGCATGGGCGGCGGAGGGACGGATTTGGACCAGGCCGCGATACGTATTTTGCGCCCGGCCCGCGCTGATCCCTTTGGAAATAATGGTGCTTCGAGTGTTCCGGCCAATGTGGATCATCTTAGTGCCGGTATCGGCTTGTTGGCGGTTGTTTGTTAAGGCCACGGAATAGAATTCGCCGATAGAATTTTCGCCCAGGAGAACACAGCTGGGATACTTCCATGTAATGGCCGAGCCGGTTTCGATCTGGGTCCAGGAAATCTTGGAATTGCGTCCTTTGCACAGGCCGCGTTTGGTCACGAAGTTGTAAATTCCGCCACGGCCTTCTTTATCACCGGGATACCAGTTTTGGACGGTGGAATATTTGATGGTCGCGCCGTCCAAGGCCAGTAGCTCGACTACTGCGGCGTGGAGTTGGTTCTCATCCCGTATCGGTGCTGTGCAGCCTTCCAGGTAGCTGACGTAGCTGCCCTCATCCGCCACAATAAGCGTCCGCTCAAACTGTCCAACCCCGGCGGCGTTGATGCGGAAGTAGGTGGAAAGCTCCATTGGACAGCGGACGCCTTTGGGGATGTAGCAAAACGAACCGTCGCTGAATACCGCAGCGTTGAGGGCGGCAAAGAAGTTGTCGGTGTAAGGAACGACCGAACCGAGATATTTTCGAACCAGGTCTGGATACTTCTGAACCGCCTCCGATATCGGGCAAAAGATGATTCCGTACTTCTCCAACTCTTTCTGGAACGTGGTAGCGACGGAGGCGCTGTCCAGCACGGCATCCACCGCGACGCCGGCCAGCCGCTTTTGTTCTTCCAGCGGGATACCGAGTTTCTCAAAGGTCCGGCGAAGTTCCGGATCGATTTCGTCCAGGCTGTTGTATTTTGGGCCTTGCCGTTTTGGGGCAGAGTAGTAGATGATGGCTTGGTAATCGATGGGAGGGTAAATGACTTTGGCCCAGTGAGGTTCTTCTAACGTTTTCCAATATCGATAAGCTTCCAAGCGCCATTCCAAAAGCCACTCCGGTTCTTGTCTCCGGCGAGAGATCTCTCGAATGACTTCCTCGTTGAGCCCTGGGGCTAGGCTCTCTTCTTCAATCGGACTGGTAAACCCATATTTGTATTCCGATTGAACTAGCCGTTCGAGTGTCTCTTGGGAGCGATTCATTTTATTCTTTTTACGGGAGCTGAGTGGATGAGATTAAGGATTGGGAATGATTAGGATCGGGGCCTTTTTGGCAGCAGTTGGCGCAGATACCACGCAGCACGATATCAAACTGTTGGATTTGAAAGCCTTCCGGCACTGAAATACAACGTTCGCAAACCTGATGTGTTGCTTTAATATCGTAAACCTTTCCGCATTTCGTACAGTAAAAGTGGTGATGGTCTTCGGGGTTAGAACAATAACGGGTCGCCCCTTTTTCATGGATGACTTCTTTTATCAGGCCATATCGGACCAAGGCATCGAGGCAATTGTAGACAGTGGCTAACGAGATTTCCGGCATTTCGGCTTTGGCTTGGATGAAGATCTCTTCGGCGCTGGGGTGATCAGTTCGGTTCATCAGAATTCGATAAATCTGTCTCCGTTTGCTGGTGAGACGGAGCCCGGATTGCAGGAGGCGTTTATCGATTTCATCTTGTTGTTTTTCAACTGGTTTTTGTTCATCCATCGCTCAGAAAATAGCATGGTCGAAACGATGGGTCAAAAATTTGACTAAGTCTAAATTTCTTTCTAATCCAAACCGGTCCGCACCTATTCAAACTTCTACAATTAACAATTGTCGAGAAAAAAGCCGGAAAGACGAAAAGTTTTGCTTATCTTGAAAAGTGGATTCTATCATGCTGGTTGGCAAAACATTGGTTCAAGTTTCGGCTTAACCCGCAGCGGAAAAGAGTCCTAAAAACAGGAACGCTTCTGTTTCAGTAGTTATCCGCACTTCGTTCCCACTCTTCTGCATTACATGAGTGGTTTTGGGGATAGAGCTAATAGCGATATCTTTAATGGCTGGATGTGGGGAGATTCCCCCTTCGCAGTCTTTCCAAACCCCAAAACTATCCACCGTAAAAGTTTCTTCGGCCTTACATCCGACGCAGACCAATCGGATCCATTTTGCAAACGATAAGACCGGAACCCTATTTTTCCAGCTTTGGATGCAAAGGCTTCGTTAAGCAGTGTCCCAAGAACAATGCATCCAAGATAAGCAGGGATCAGAGGTTTGCATTTGCCGAGATCATACGTGGACCAACATTTGTCTATGGAGCAGATGCTTCGGTTTTGCGATACGAATCATGATGGCGTGCTTACCGTAGAGGAAGTACGCCGAAGGAAGGAGGCGTTTTAGGTCGTTGGGATTCTGTTTCCGGTTACGGGGCCGTTTTTTGGAAGACGGCTTCGCGATGGAAGGAAAGCACCGGACAGATCCCTCCTGCGAAACGGAGGGAGTAATCCTCTAAGATTCCGGAGGAAGCCTTCGTAGTTTCTAACGTCCAAGGTCCAGCCCGGTTGGTGGGAGTGGGATGAATCTGAACCGTTGCGGTATTCTTTTGCGGGGACGTCTCGCCTTCGGCCACCACGTGGTTTTGGGGATCTAGCACGCGGAGATGAACCGTCTCTGTTCCTTCGCCGGAGAAGGTGATGCGGAATGAGGAAGCGCCTGGAGGCAGGGTAAAGTAGAGTCGATAAGGGCCGTGGATGAGATGCAGACCTTCCGAGCAGACGACTCCGAGGGGCACATTAGCGCTTGGGACGGACCAGGCATTCGAACCGGCATCCACCGCCAGCTTATAAAGCCCGGATTGCGGGACCGAGAATTGGATGGTGATTTTCTTCTGGGCAAGTGGGGTTTTGCCTTGGCGGAGAATTTTCCAGTCTGGGGATCGCAGTTCCCAAACCAGGCCGTCCGTGTAATGGCCGACGCGATGGAGACGAAGTCGAATCTGGATCGTCTGTCCTTGTTGGGCCGGAAAGAGAAGAACGTGGGGACCCCGGAGTTGAATTGCCGGATAGGTGATTGGGGTGTCGATTTGGGTTCTCGGAGCCTGAATCGTAGAGAGTAGGGGTCTTACTTTGGCAAAGAGACGATCAAACCACGTCTCTGGCTCTACTCGTGGTTGTTTCCAAGCATCGAGATGGCCCTGTTGGATCATTCGATTGGCCCAGGTGAACCAACGCCAGTAGTGGGGATGATCTTCTTGATACTTGGGCCCTTCGTAAAAGACCCAGTATCCATCCACACAATCGCTGATCGCTACAGCGTTTTTCCCGCAGAACTCTGGATCGGCCCCGTGGACAACCGGATCGATGCCTCCGAGGTAAAGAAATGGGATCCCGGCTTTTTCGGGGATCTTTTGATTTTGCAGGAGTTTCTCCCGATTCTTTTGGAGGGCTACGGATTGGGGCAGCGTATTGGAGGGACGACCGTATGTGCTCGCGTCAGCTAAAAGAAGGGGCGCTTGGGCCGTCGCCCATTCCGGATAAATGGCTTGTTGGATGAAAGGCGTGCCGGGGGCCGGATAGACGCAAAATCGGAATCGGGGATTGATCCGATCAACGGCTTGCCGCAGGGCTCGGCAGTGTTCCCGCCAAAGCCGGATCTGGAATGTCTCAAACGCGGCATGAAGCCGATGGGTCTTCAACCATTTGGCCCGCTGTTGGAATGGAAGGGACGGAATAGAGATTCCTTTCTCTTGGGCAAAGCGCTGCAAGGTCCAGTCATCGTAGGATAAGGAATACGCATTTCGAACCCGGCCCGGCGCGTAATTTTCGAAATCAAAAAATACCCCCAGCACGCTTGGTATCTCTCGGCTGAGCCGAGCATACTGGACCACATAGTGTTCCATCCATTTCCAAAGTTCATTGGGGTTTGGGCTCCAGAGGGGTTGCTCTACTCCATTAGCCCAAACCAACCGGCGGCCTGCAGCGGAGGCATCCTTTGGGGCCGGCAGCGTGCCTCGCATCCAGGGCATGAAATAGATTCCGTATTTCTTACACCACTGAGCTACCTGACGGAGTTCCTTAGGACGATCGTAGCCGATCCGGGGACAGTAGACATTGAACCCGGCCTGAGCCGTTGCACGGATCATCCATTCCTCCGTATGCCATCCGGCCACCGGCTGCATGACTTTGTCGACCAGGATGCGGAGCTTGGTCGTCCGGCCCAGGCTTTCCAAGGGAGGTAAGGTGGCTGCATAGGAAGAAAACAGGAGGTAGATTCCTAGCATCAAGCCTCTGGACAAGGAGGCTCCTTGAGAAACCGAGGGGATCAATCTTTGAAGCTTCATGGTGCTTTTTCCCTCTGGCTTAGAGTTCTTTTTCCATTTCCGCATGGGATAGGCTGATGGTCGAGGGAAATTTTAAGATGATAAGGACGGTCAGGACGAAGTTCCATCGTTCGATGGGGATCCGACGAAGCCCAGCCTCCGAGGTGGACTATGATCTTTTGACAGGAGGGATCGGAGAGCGGATCCAGGCTGAGGAAAGCCGATTGGCCGTCCGAAGAGATCCGGAGGGTCAATCGCAAAGGGCCGAACGGCGTGGCTATGCCGTTGAGTCGGAGAGTCTTTCCCGGCTGGATCCATTCTTGAGGTAGGCCTTCAAACAGGTGCAATTCACGACCGCGGTCCAGCTCCAGCAGATGGACGGTCAAACGAATGAACTCTGCGCTGGCCCAGTTATGGGGCATGTCGCCGACTTTTCGGAAAGGATGGCCTTTGAGGGCTTGTTCTTCCCGCCAGACCAGGGTGGGAGCCGCGTGATTTGCAAAGGCATAGAGCACCTCGGCGGCCTTGCGTCCTCGTCCTAACCACAGCCAGGCATGCCCGTAAAAGGAGGCAAAGTAATTCCAAATCCCATGCGGATCCCAACCGGTGCCGTAGACCATTCCTTCCCGTTCTGTTGATTCTAACATGGCCATGTTGTCCAGGACCAAGGGGTCGTTTTTGGGAAAGATTTGGCCCGGATAGACGGCGTGACAGAAGGCCCATTGGCCGCGTTGAGGAAGATCTTTTCCGTCCATGCGGATCGGTAAGTATCGATGACCGGCCGCATCGGTCCGCACATCTCGGGCGGCAGCTTTTCGGAATGCGGTCATAAAGTCGCGGAACTCTTGCTGCCATCGGCGAACCTCATTGGTCAGGCCGAGCCATCGCGCTCCGTCGATGAAAGCCCGGAGCCCGGCCAGGTTCCAATACGGATTGGTATATTCCGGGATAACGCCGCCGATCCCACCATCCGGAAATCCCGGCGGCATCAAGCCATCATCCAACGGTGTGGCATTGTGGTAGGTTGCTTCCCGGAGCCGATGGATACATTGTGCGATGCGTTCCAATCGCGGCCAGATGGAACGGAGCCATGCCTTGTCCTGGGTCAGTCGGGCATGACGGACACAGGTCCACAGTACCAGCCCGTTCTCTTTCCAGTAGTGTTTCATGACCTCAATGCAGCCATCGGGTTTTTGATGTCGAAGTTCGTAGAGGACACCGTTCCGGGCTTCTTGGCCCTGGCCGAGGAGGGTGACAGCTTCCAAGATAAAGGCTCCGTCGGCAATCCAGAGTCCGCGGTAGCAGGTCGGCCCGACCTGAAACGCCGGCAGCCCGTGTTTGATCTCTCGAGCTTGCCAGATATTGCGAATAGAGGAGTTGAGTAAGCCTTGAATTCCAGGATCAGGAACTTGGATCCGGTTATACGGTAGATTGCAATTCTGCCAGAAGTGGATGGCCCGAGCTCGTCCCTCCAAGGCTTCTTGGAGAGTTTTGGGAGTTACGACAATTTGGCCACCTCCGCACCAAAGAACGAAAAATCTCCGTGTCTGTCCCGGAGCAAGTCGGATTTTTTCTAGCTCGATCTCATGGCGGGATCTTTGGGTTCGAATCCGTCCGGTCATCCGAAGCGAAGCGGTTACCCGTTCGAATTGCTCGACGACTGCTTCTTGTCGATCGGGGAAGAAAGCGAAGGGAAGACGGGTATCCACAACCAGATAGGGTTGAAAGGATCGGGGCCTGTCACCCACGTTTCGGACGGTGACCAAAATGAGATCATTTCGAGCCGGGCCGAGCGGTCGGGCGGGATTAAAAATGGCCTCTGCGGTGTAGGCTAGGCGCTTGGCTAAGAACTCGAGATTTCCTTTCGGAGAACCGGCCCGGAAGACCCACATTCCGTTGAGGATCGGGGTCGGATCAGGAGCCTCTGGGGCCGGATCGATTTGAATGCGAATCAGCCCATCGTGATTTTGATCCTCTCCATCTAGCCAGACTAATCCGGCCTGATTCGGACCGAAATCGGCCACCGGATCGACTCGAACCGGATGGGCTCCTTCCACACGCACAATTTCGATTCGTTTTCCTGGTTGGATCCACCATCCCTCACAGAAGGCCAACGCGATTCGACGACGTCCTCCAGGCCGAACGTGGATCTGGTACTGAAGAGAGCCATGCTTGTGGAGGGCTACATGGCGGATCGATTCTAAGTCTGTATTTTGAGGATTCGCCCAATTTTGTAACACCTCGCCTTGATCCACTCGTTCCAGAACCGGAGAAGGAAGGAGTTGCTTGGGGATCGGATAGGCAAAGGTTTCTTCGACGATCTGGAGGTCTCCGGCTTGATAAAAAGTGCGGACGATCGGAATCTTTGGATCGAGCAATTCCTGCCGGATCCAACGGGCGTGAGGGATGAGGACGGAAATTTGGGTGCCGAACTCTCGTCCGCCCCGACGATAGTGATACAGTAAGGT
>CAZBKV010000036.1:0-12097 GCA_964492575.1 uncultured Verrucomicrobiota bacterium
GAATTGGAAGGTAGGGCGCGTTGTCCTCAACGCGCCGATATAGGAAAAAATTGACCGATACTTTTTCGGACAAGCTCTAAATTATTTTTATGGAAAAAGATGCACGGAATTTAGCCAAGAGGTGCAGGAGGCGTTGCGGTTTCGGAGGTAGAAGCGACGTTGGAGGGGCGGAATCAGACGGAGGTCGCAAGGAGCTTTGGATTAGCCAGAGGAACGGTAGCACAGTGGGTAGGGATTTATCGGAAGGAGGGATAGGAAGGGTAGAAAGGAAAGCGAAAAGAAAGGCCGCGGGAAGGAAAGTTAGCCGAGTGGCAAGTAGCAGTGACTCGCAACATGATTCGGGATCGGTGTCTGAATCAGCTGAAGATGCCGTTTGCGCTGTGGACGCGGGAGGTGGTGGGGGAATGGATCGAGAGGAAGTTTGGGATTTGGCTTTCGGTGTGGATGGTGGGGAGGTATTTGCGGCGGTGGGGTTTAGCCGCAGAAGCCACTGAAAAAGGCCTATAAGCAGAATCCGAAGGAGGTGAAGCGAAGAGGAGGAGTATCCGTAGATTCGGTAGAAGGTGAAGGAGGAAGCGGAGGTTCGAGGAAATGGAAGGGAACGTGAGATCCTATCTGCGAAGCACGCAAAGACAATCCCACATCGTCCAAAGTGATTTCCAAGTAAAACCTGACCGATATGCAAGTGATGTCATTTATTAAACGCTCGAAGTAATAGCTTGTTAGAGCGGGAGATTCTCGCCATCGTAGAAGAATTGGATGAGCTCTTAGAAAACCATCAAAAAGGAGAGGCGGAGTATGAAAACCATTGAGCACATAAAAAACATCCTCAGACAGCAAAAACCGATCCTGAGGGAACGCTATAAAGTCAGCAGGATCGGACTATTCGGCTCGTACGTACGAGGAGAGCAAAGAGAACAAAGCGATCTCGATATCCTGGTCGAGTTCACCGAACCCGTAAGCCTACTGGACCTTGTGACACTAGAGCATTACTTAAGCGATCTTTTGGGGCCGAAGGTCGATGTAGTGCCAAGAGAGAGCATCCGCCCCGAGCTGCGAGAAGCTATCCTAAAGGAGACTGTCTATCTATGAGACGTAAGGTCACCATCTACCTCAAGGATATCGTCGAGAACATGGCAAAGGCGGAGAAGTTTGTTGGCGACTTCTCGTATGAACAGTTTGTTGAAGACGAGAAGACATTTTATGCCGTGCAGCGGTGCATTGAAATCATTGGCGAGGCTACCAAGCAGATACCAGAAGAGATCCGTACTCGCTACCCTGAAATTCCCTGGCGGGATATGGCGGGAATGCGGGACAAGATCATCCATTCCTACTTTGGTATTGATCCTGAAAAGTGTGGCTGGTGGTCAAGAGAGATATTCCAAGGCTTAAGCCCCTTATAACCGGGGTATTAAAGGAGGTGACAGATGAGTGATGGTCCTTACAAACTTCCCAAAGGCTAGCGGTGGGTAAGGTGGGAGGTGGCTTGCCCCCATTTTTTGGGAACATTCCGACCGAAGTCTGCATGGCTACCGTCGTAAGACGGTAGATTCTTTGTTGCCGCCCGCCATGTTGTCACGACTCTTTCTACCTCCTCCAGCCGACTTTTCGGATGAGCTTCGGTCTTCTTTTTAACCTTCCCTTGCCGAAATCCTGAGATCCGGGTACATTACAATGTAGTATGACTCGTGTTTTCCTTTTCCTCCTGGCATTCTGTGTCGGGATATTGGGTTGTCGAAGCAACAATCCGAAGGCTATGAGCCCGGAAGAACAGGAACAGTGGTTTGCTTTGGCCCGGCAACGGATGGTCCGGGAACAGCTCCAAGGGCCAGGGCGAAACATCCGGAACCGACGCGTCTTGGCTGCAATGGCCAAGGTGCCCCGGCATCGTTTTGTTCCCCAAGAATACTGGGACGAAGCGTATGAGGATTATCCTCTCCCCATCGGCTACGGCCAAACGATCTCCCAGCCATTCATTGTGGCCTTTATGACCGAAGCGATTGATCCTCAACCGGACGACAAAGTCCTGGAGATCGGGACCGGTTCCGGCTACCAAGCTGCGGTCTTGGCCGAATTGGTGAAAGAGGTCTATACCATTGAGATCATCCCCGAACTGGGCCAACGGGCCCGCCGGACCTTGCAAGAACTGGGATATACCAACGTTCATGTACGAATCGGTGACGGGTATCGGGGTTGGCCGGAGGCCGCGCCGTTTGATGCCATCCTCCTTACCTGCGCGCCGGATCATGTGCCCCCTCCTCTGGTCCAGCAATTGAAGGAAGGTGGGCGAATGATCCTTCCGGTCACCGGAAGGTTCGGAATGCAGGAATTGATTCTGCTGACCAAGAAAGGCGGCAAGATACATGAGCAAGCTGTGCTTCCTGTGCGATTCGTCCCGATGGTAGGGGAAGCTGAGAGACGCCATCCCGACCCTTCCGATGAATGAAGATCTCGGCATTGGTCATCCTCTACCCCAGCTGGGTAAAGGGAATTCCGGGAAAGGGCATGCAGTTCCAAAGCGACGAGGAAAAGATTGAAAATTGATCCGGCGGCTTAGGGACAAGCCGCACTACCTGCCCATGGACATTCGAAAGGGAATTGGGAGGGTAGGATGCGTTGTCCTCGGTGCGCTAATAGAGATAAAATTGACAGATGCCTTCTCTTTTTCGGATAAGCTTTATCAGAAGTTAGAGGAGGAACCGCGTTTATCCTCAGGGGTAAGGAGAAAAGAATTTCCAGACCGGAGAACTCCATGTTTCGAGCCTTTGGGCTACGTTTCGAACTTTTCACGGCTCCTCGATTCGTTGTAAAAGAGAAGAAGGATTTTGCGCGTAGGTATCGATAGAGGGGTTTCGACTCGAAGGATGGAAAGAGAGCCAAGAAGGAGATCTCAATGGATCCAATGAGTACAGAAAGGCCATGGTATGTTCGAGTCCTCCAGACAATCGGCGTAATGCTTCTGGGGGTAGGACTTCTCTTAGCCCCCTGGCTCTTGGGAACCACGCCTGCCTGGGCTTGTTGGGTGACTGACGGGATCTTGATCGCAGGGGGTGGTTTGATCCTTCTGAGCAGCCGATTGGATCCGGAAAACCGCTTTCGAGGGATGTTGCCTCATGGACGGCAATGGCGGTGGTTAGCCGGCCTGAATCTCGTTGTGCTGGTATGGTTTTTGATTGCTGCCTGGAATGCCCAATCGGTTTGGGACCCCCAAACGCAGAAGTTGGTTCATCTACGGGATCCGATCCGGTGGCTTCCCTCCTCTCATGATGCTTCGCTGAGCTGGTTGGCCTTTGGAAATGCGTTGGCTCTTTCGTTCTTATTCTGGGGATTGACCACGCTGTTTCGGGTCCCGCTTTTCATCCGTCCTCAAAAACCTGTCTCAACCGAAGAGAATTCCTCCTCTCGTTCTTCTCGGTCCTCAGGTCGGGTTTATTGGATTTTGGGGCCCTTGGCGATTACGGGGGTATTGATCAGCGTGGTGGGGATTATCCAGCGGTTACAAGGGACTGAGAAGCTGCTTTGGCTGATCGACGATGGTCGGGGTGGAGCTTCTCATTTTGGACCCTATCCTTATCGGAGCAACGCCGCCCAGCTTCTGAACATCATTTGGCCTATTTTGTTTATGGTAGCTTCTCGGCTGCTGACCTTACCGAGTCGAAGGGAACGGCGTCGGGGTCTGATCTTTGCCATTGCTGCGGCAGTTATTTTGATTGGGGTAGCGGCGACGGCCAGTCGGGGTGGAGCCCTGATTGCCGGATTCCTCTTTTTTGGTCTTGTGCCGTTAACACTCACTCTAATGTGGATTCGCGGCCATCACCGACAAGCTACGATTCTTACCCTGACTGCAGTGGCTGCGGTGTTGCTTTCGATTCCTACTGCCCGTCTTCTCTGGCAACGGCTAGAAGAATTGCCCACCGTAGTTCCTTCCCTGATGTCAGCCGACACGCGCATGTTTACAGCGGAGGCCTGGACGGTCACAACCACCAATCGTCCTTTTCCTCTCCTACGCATGTACTCGATTCCTACGTATCCAGGATATCTTTATTTGGATTTGCGAAGGGATTCTACGGTGGTTTTAACGCTTCGATCCAAAGGAACCGGGATGAAAACGGTTCGAAAACTCATCGGACATGCTCCTCCTCTTACCAACGGTTTTCGGCTTCATTTTGTGTTGACGTGGGGGACGAATAAGGTCCGGGTTTATATTAACGGTCGTCTATGCGGGGAATCTCCTATTAAGGATATAGTATTCAATACAAATGCTCCCTTACCGATCCAAGCGATTCATATTAACCCTGCGGGACGGTATCTTCCTAAATTAGGAAGTTGTTATTTAAAGGTCAATCTCTACGAACAACCCCTTGCGCCTGAGATTGCCTCTGTTTTATCCGACCTGAGTGTTGCTCCGGTCCAAGATGTTCCCAAACCACGCCTGCGTTTACAATTAAATAATTTAGTCAGTCCCTGGAGTCGGCTTTATGTGAATTTGTTAGGGCGTATGGCCATCTGGCGGTATACCAAAGATATGCTGACTGCCTATCCGGCATGGTGCGGAGCCGGGCCGAATACCTTCCCCCATCTTTATCGTGTCCATGCGCCATTTCTCCATTTGCCCGATCCCCATGTGCATCAAGACATTCTTGAAACCCGGTTCAATTTAGGGGTGGTAGGAACGGCTCTGATTTTGGCTCTTTTGATGCTCTCGATCTTTTCATCCCCGAGAGGTCTCTTTCGAGACCGGGCCACATGGGGTGCCTATGCGGCGATTGTAGGATGCCTGATCCATGGGATCGCTGATTTCCCCTTACACAATCAATCCGTAGCCGCTGCTTTTGTTACGGCGATTCCCTTGGCGCACGCGCTGGGCCGATTGCTTCCGCGAGGTCGAAAGGAGCATCGCAGGATCAAACGACGACGTCATTCCCGACATCTCTCTTCCAGCACTCAAACTCCAATGACAACCTTCTCCTTTGAAAGCTGATGGAAAAACGGAAGGCATTCTTCATTTGGCCTTAAAAAGATTCTTTTAAAAAGATTCTTCTGAAGGAAAGAATGGTAGCCTGACCCAGGCCGCCTCAACTCTATTCATTCCTTTTGGCGTATTTGAGGACAGCACATTCTGCGGAAATTTCCTGTAAAACCTCGCCCTTCTCTTCCTTTCTGGTTAGTTGTTTGTTTGGATGCGAAACAGAACGCGCGGTGCTTTTAAGGATGGGGAGAAGCAGTGGCTTTCTCGGAACGATCAGAGGAAGGGTTGTTCATCTCTTCCTGTAGGCGACGTTCTAAAATTTGACGCAGAGGCTGTAGCTGGGGATGGGTAATGCGGGAAAGGATCTTCTGGGCTTCTTGGAACCGGCCTAACCGAATCGCCCATCGCGCTAAATGCACATCGACTCCTTGACGTGTCAGTTCATCCGGGGCCAAACGCCATGCTCGCTCCCAAGCCTTCCAAGCGTCCTGCTCCATCTTTCGAACGCGAGGATCTTTGGAATGAGGAGGTAGGAAATAATAAATCTCCGCAACCTCCGTCGCCCAAAGGAAATGATTCGTCGCATGCCGCAACGCTTCTTCATACAAAGAAACGGCCTTCGCTAAGACGGCGATGTCATCCGGGAGTTTGTAATATTCCCGGGCGTCGCGTCGATAGACGGAAATTAAGGCTCCTAGATTACGGGGATAGAGCGGCTCCTGCGGATTCAGCTTGCGTGCCTTTTCAAAACATTCCAATGCCTTCTTGATCGGGCCGTGATGGCCGTAAAAGGTCCCTAAATTGTTCCACACCACAGGATCGTTGGGGGCAAGTTTCTTAGCCTGTTCCCATTGTTGGAGGGCGGCTTCCGGTTCGCCGACTTCTTCCAAAAAACTCCCGTAGGCTAACCGGGCTTGGACATGCTTGGGATGGCGACGGATGAAATCTTCATATTTTTCTTTCATCTGGCTGATTCGTTCCTCAATCCGTCCCGGCAACGTAATGGAACGGAGGGCATTGGTCGAATTGGCGGCCTTTTGGGCTTCTTGAAGCCAACGCTGGATTTGGTCGATGGTATCCTGATCGGCCTCCAGGAGTTTTTGGAACTCAGGGTCTATCGCTTCGGCAACCGCGGCGATCGGGCGAATTCCCGTCTGTTCGGCCCACCGTTGCAGGACGGTCTCCACTCGGTTCGTGGCCGCCGCCAAGGTCAGCAAACCCCATAACAAATGACTCATCATTTTGATTTTCGCCCTTCCGCTGAGGAATGGAAGGAAGATTTTGTCTCAGCCGGCGTTCCCGATGGCTGGGGTTTCTCGGCGGATTGGGTCGGAAGCAAACCGTTTCGACGGAGAAAGGCCTCCATGTTCCAATCCCGGCCTAAGAACTTTCGGATGGAGACCTCTGCCGGCCGCGAATCACCCACTTCGTAAATCTCTTTGCGCAACCGCGCTCCCAGTTCATGATCCAAGAATCCATGCGGCGCCCGTTCAAACTGATCGTCAATATCTTCGGCGATGACATCGGCCCAGGCATAGCCATAGTAAGAGGCATCGTAGCCGACCAGATGGCCGAAGTAGGCCACAAAGGCGCTGTGCGGCGGCACAGGGAGAAAGACCCGGCTAAAGATCCGATTCGCGAATTGGGCAGGAGCCTCCGGCGCCTTGGGGTCCATATGCAATTCCAAATCACTCAAAGCAAAGGCCATTTGACGGCGGTAAAAGCTGCCGATTGTAGCCAGCCGGGCCGCTCGAAGTTTTTCAATCACCGAGGCAGGGATCTTCCGAGACGGATCTCGGTAGTCTGCGGCGAACCGTTCCAACACTTCCGGTCGCCAAGCCCAGGCTTCCAAGACCTGCGAGGGGACCTCCACAAAATCCCTCGGCACACTCGTGCCGGCAAATCGGGCAAAGCGAGCGCGAGTCAAAATCGTATGCAACGCATGGCCGAACTCGTGGAAAATTGTTTCTACGTCGTCATGAGTCAACAAGGACGGGCGATCTGGCTGAGGGGTAGGAAAATTACAAATCAAGGCGGCCACCGGTCGTTGATACCGACCGTTGCGCAACAGCTTCCCTCCGATTACATCAAATTGGGCAAAATGATTGTATTTTCCTTCGCGCGGAAACATGTCGAGGTAAAGCAGTCCTAACGGTTCCCCGCTCTGGACATCGACCACAGCGATCAATTGAAGATCCGAAGTCCATTTATAATCCGGCTCCACTCGATAAAACCGCAGGCCGAACACTTCCCCAAAGACCTCCAGCATTCCTCGCAGAACCCGATCGTATGGGAAGTAGACCCGCAGCGCTTCGGTGTCGACGTGGTATTGGGTCTGTTTGATTCGATTCGCCAAATATCGCCAATCCCAAATCCGAACCTGGGCCTTCGGATTATGGGTCTCTGCGACCTTGATCCGACGCATCAGCTCGAGTTCCTGCCGGAATCGCGGGGCCAATCGCCGCGTCAATTCCTCACAAAACTGAAGCGCCCGCTCTCCGGTCTTGGCCATCCGGACCTCGGTGCGATAATCCGCCCAATTCGCGTATCCCAGCTTATGGGCGATCTTCTCCCGCAGCTCTAAAATCCGTCGCAGCAGTGGCACATTCTGATTCATCGCCAACCGAAACCGGGCCTCACAAAGCCGACGCCGCACATCCTCCCGCCGCGCATTCTCCATCACCGTGATGTACTGGTACGTAACATTGGCCAGAATCGTGTATTCATCTGGTCCGGTATGGATCTCCTTCTGGTTCAAAAAATCCTCTGGCACCCCTTCCAGCTCAGCACGGGTAAACTTCAGCGGCTTTTGAGCGTTCAGAATGTTGTTTTCAAAATCTGTGCCTAGTTGGGCCAGTTCCTTCCGCCACTGCTCCACCTGCTTGCGATCCTCCGGGGGAAGCTCAAATCCGGCACGTCGATAGTCCCGGAGCAGTTCGGTCAGGTACTTCTGCTCATCCGGAGCCAGTTTTGGATGCTTTGCAGCCAAGGCTTTGATGGCCCGATAAATATCCTCTCGATAATCCACGCTGATGAACCATTCCTCCATCTTCTTGAGGGCCTCGGTGGCGGCCTTCCGCATGGCGGCGTCCGGATACGTGCTTTTGATTAAGGCCACCCGATTCGCAAAAAGGGTTGCTTCATAGAGGACGTCATCCAGAGCCCGGACCGTGTTCTCAAACGTGACTTCTTCCGGACTCAGCCTTCCAATCCGATCCAACCCGGCATTCGCTTCCTGGATCGTCCGGGTCAAGTTCTTCTGGATGGCCTCGACCGAGCGTTCCCAGGGAGGCAGCGTCAGGACATCCCCGAACTGCTCGGCCTTCTTTTGCAATTGCCGAAGATCGATCGTTTCGATCTCCAAACCGGCAAACCCTTGCCCTATCCCAATTCCACTCATGACCAGTAAGAAAAGAACCCTTCGCATCACAGCGCCAGTGTAAAACAGCAAAACCTCAAAACTCAACCGGAACCCGCTTTCCAAACCATGTTCTGCTAAAAGATCTTAAGGTTGCATTTTCAGCCGGCTCCTGGCTCAATGAAGCGTATGGCAAAACTCAGCATCAATCGAAGCGGCCGATCCTCGATCAGGAGATGGGTAATTGCATGCAGCTTGGGGGTGGCTTTGGGAGCGACGGCACTGGCCCTCACCCCGGAACTGCTTCGCTGCGAATACCGAACCAATCCGATGGGGATCGGGGTGGCCCATCCCCGTCTCAGTTGGGTGTTAGAAGGAGACCCGGCACGGCGTGGGGAACGCCAAACTGCTTATCAAATTATCGTTGCTTCCAGCCTCGAGCTCCTTCAGCAAGATCGCGGAGATCTCTGGGATACGGGTAAGATCCCCAGTGACGAAACAATCGGCATCCCCTACAACGGCATCCCCCTTACCTCCAACCAACGCTGCTACTGGAAAGTCCGGGTCTGGAATGAAAAAGATGAGCCGTCGGCCTGGAGTAAACCCGCCTTCTGGAGTATGGGATTGCTCCATCCCAGCGATTGGAAGGCCCAATGGATCGGGCTGGATAAACCCCGACAACCAAAAGCTACAGAACCTCCGTTCCAGGGAGCCTCTTGGATCTGGTTCGCCGGGGATACAGGAGCTCAAAAGCCGGCAGCAACCCGAGTTTTCCTTGGCGACTTTGATCTGCCTGCCAAAGGCCAAATCCAAACCGCAGAGTTATGGATAACTGCTGATAATGAATGCTGGGTGAATCTGAACGGCCGGCAAATTCTTCACGCAAACAATTGGGAAAACCCTAATCGACTCGATGTAACCTCTCTCCTGAAACCCGGCCATAACCAGCTTCGAATCCAGGTCCGCAACGCTTCCCCCGGCCCGGCCGGTCTGTTGGCGAAACTGATCGTGAAATTCCAAAATGGCCAGACTTTTGTTCGGGTCACCGATGCAAGCTGGCGTGCCACAGACCGTCCGGGGGCTAATTGGCATAATCGTCCTATCTCTCCTCAGGCCTGGCCCGCTGTGGCGGTGCTAGGTCCGTACGGTATGAAACCATGGGGACGGCTCCGTAGCGCCGAGGTCTTTACCCCGCCGGCTGTTTATCTTCGGACCCGTTTCTATGTGAAAAAACCGGTTAAAACCGCCACCCTTTATGCCACGGCCTTGGGCTGGTACGACACGTATCTGAACGGACAACGCGTCAACGACAGCTACTTTACCCCGGCTGGACCGACTATCGCAAACGGGTCTATTACCGAGCCTTCGACGTTACTTCCCTCATCCGACAAGGGGAAAACGCCTGGGGCGCTGTTCTTTCCGACGGCTGGTACAGTGGCTACATCGGTTGGGGCCATAAACGCGAACATTACGGCAAAAAACCACGCTTTCTGGGACAACTCATCATCGAATACCAGGACGGCACACGGCAAATCGTCTGCACCGGGCCGGACTGGAAAGGGTCGACCGGGCCGATCGTCGCTGCAGATATCCTGATGGGTGAAACATACGATGCCCGTCGGGAAATGCCCGGTTGGGACAAACCCGGCTTCGAAGCCCGAGGGTGGATGCCGGTCGATGTCGGCGCTGAACTTCATCCCGTCCTCCAGCCCCACCCAGGCCCTGAAGTCAAAGTCGTCGGCCGATTTAAGCCGAAGAAGATTACCCAACCCAAACCGGGGGTCTGGGTGATTGATTTAGGGCAAAACTTTGCCGGTGTGGTTCAGCTTCGGGTTAAAGGAAAACCCGGCCAGCGGATCCAAATCCGCCATGCCGAGCGTCTCAACCCTGACGGCACAATCTACACCAAAAACCTCCGCTCCGCCCGAGCGACCGACGTGTACATCTGCCGTGGTGACGGGATCGAAACCTGGTCCCCCCGCTTCACTTTCCACGGCTTCCAGTACGTCGAATTGACTGGACTGACAGAGCCTCCAACCCAAGATACCATCACCGGTCTTGCCCTCAGCAGTGCCACCCCGGTGGTTGGCGACTTTGAATGTTCTGATCCGATGCTGAACCAACTCCACAGCAATATCTTCTGGACCCAGCGAGCCAACTTCATAGATGTCCCAACTGATTGCCCGCAACGGGATGAACGGCTCGGATGGACTGGGGATGCTCAAATCTACATCCGTACCGCCACACTCAATTGCGACGTGCAGGCCTTCTTCACCAAATGGCTGGTCGATCTGGAAGACGCCCAACGCCCGGACGGCCAATTCCCATGTGTCGCCCCACTCGTCGTCGCCGGAGACGACGGAGGCCCCGCTTGGGCTGATGCAGGGGTGATCTGTCCTTGGACAATCTACGAAGTTTACGGGGACCGACGTCTCCTAGCCCAACATTACGATGCGATGAAGCGCTACATCGCCTTCTGTAAAAATCGTTGCACGCCCGACCTCCTCCCGCCGAAACAGTTCCATTGCTTTGGCGACTGGTTGAATGTCCATGACCCCACGCCCAAAGATGTCATCTACACCGCCTACTTCGCCTACAGCACTATGCTTACAGCCAAAGCCGCTGAAGCTCTAGGTCGCACGGACGAAGCTCGAAAATACTGGGATCTCTACAACCGAATCCGCGCCGCCTTCAACCGGGCCTATGTAGACCAAAACGGCCGTATCAAAGGCAACAGCCAAACAGCTTACGTCCTTGCCATTGCCTTCGACCTGGTTCAAGGCAAACGCCTCCAACAAGCTGCCCAACATCTCATCGAACGGATCCGCGCCCGAGACTGGCATCTCTCCACCGGGTTCATCGGCACCAAAGACCTCATGCTCGTCTTGGCTAAGATCGGCCGAAACGACGTTGCTTATCGACTGATCCACAACGACACCTATCCTTCCTGGGGCTTCTCCATCAAACATGGTGCCACGACCATCTGGGAACGTTGGGACGGCTGGACTCCGGAAAAAGGGTTCCAGGATCCCGGGATGAATTCCTTCGCCCATTACTCCTTCGGGGCCGTGTACCAATGGATGGTGGAAAACATCGGCGGGATCCGGAACGACGGCCCTTCCTATAAACACCTCATCATTAAGCCCTACCCAGACGGGAAACTCACATGGGCCCGAGTGGCCTACCACAGCATCCGTGGCCTGATCCAGACCCATTGGGAGCGACATGGGGATCGGCTCACACTGGACGTCCTCATTCCCCCAAACACCTCGGCCATCGTCTATATTCCTACCAACGATCCAACCACAGTTCGAGAATCTGGCCGGCCGTTCTCTCAAGCACCAGGGGTTCAACCGATTCCCACACGCCGCACTCCTCATGCGGTTGCTGTCCGAGTCGGTTCCGGCCTTTACCACTTTGAAAGCCGCTACACACCGCCTCCGATGCCGTAAAACGTCTTAAGCATCGGAATCAAAGCCCTCTCTTTTCACCCACTTCCACCTCTAAATCCGGTGGAAGGGGGTATTTTAGAAGAAAATCCTTCTTTTCTCTTTCAGTTTCTCCTTTAATTTACAGGTAACGAAAAAAACCAAAACCCTTAGGGCTCATCCGAAAAATCGGCTGGGCGGCTTGAATAGAAGATTGCCTAGAAGAGACAAAACGCCGGATCAAGGGCATGACCCCAACGGGTTGGGGGATAAAGGAAGGAATTTCATGCGGCGGCTTGAGGACAAGCCGCCCTACCTATCCCCTGAGCATTCAAAAGAAAT